>NZ_JACJOD010000001.1 GCF_014695385.1 Trichocoleus sp. FACHB-46
TCGAGCAAGTGATAGATTAGTTCTTGGGCGTGGGCAAGAATGTCCATGGTTCTTGCGGTCTATTAGTTTCACGCCCTTTCTGCCACCTTTTAAGCCTTGGTGCAAGATCTGAGGTAGAGGGATTTAATCAGTTCACTCACTGGCTTTTCTTCGGCAAGGATGGAGTGATTACTGAGAACGACCCGGAAGAGCAAGAGAAACGACTCAAGTACCTTGATGTTGTGGCTTGTGCCGTTATTCTTCAAAATGCAGTGGACATTTCTTGGGCTATCCAGAGCTTGCATGCAGAGGGGCACAAGGTAGACCGGGAATCGCTGGCAGTTCTCAGCCTTTACATGACTCGACAATTAAAACGATTTGGGGATTATGTGGTGGATCTACAGCCAATTCCACAGCCCTTAGAGACTGCCATTTCACTGCCAGTAAAAATCGCTGAAAGCTAGCAACGCCCTTGTATAGTAGTGGAGAAATTTTGGTCGCTAAGGCTGAAAAGCTTATGAAATAAAGCTTCTAGGCATTGGTCTAATTAAGTGCATAATGGCTCAAACTGTCCCACTTTCAAGTATTTTTGTGACAGTCGATGCTAGGAGGGTTGATTCTACGTTGATATAGTCTTGTCACTAGCGAAACAACACCGATTTTATCCAGTTTTTTCTGTTGAAGGCGTGTGAATTGACAGGATTGCTCTGACTAATTCCTCTGTGTCTACAGGTTTTGCAATATGACGTTGAAACCCAGCCTCGATCGCTCGCTGTTGTTCAACTTTACTAGCATAGGCAGTCAAGGCGATGGCGAGGATTTGTCCGCCCGCGTCTGAACTCAACGATCGCACTTGCTGAATCAACCAGTAGCCGTCTTCTTCTGGCATTCCGATGTCGCAAATCAGCACATTGTACCGACTGGGAGCTTGATTCAAAGCGGATAACGCGTCTCTGGCAGATGAGGTGCTCTGCACTTCAGCCCCATAATCTTCTAGCACAAACTTGATTAGCTCACAGGTATCAACTTCATCATCAACCGCTAAGATCTGCAAGCCTGCTAAAGAAGAAACAAGATCGCTCGAACGTTCTAATGCCGTTGAATCTGAATCGCTCAACGGTGTAGATTCTTGGGGAAGATCGCGCAGGGGCAACCTGACGGTCAGCGTTGTTCCTTGTCCTTCACCCGGACTGGCTGCTTGCACTGTGCCGCCATGCAGTTCAACGATATCGCGCACGATCGAGAGTCCTAGACCTAGACCTGCCTTGGCTTTCGTGGTGCTGGAATCGCCTTGACGGAAGCGATCAAAAATGTAAGGCAACAAATCGACTGAAATGCCCTGTCCAGTATCGCTCACTTGGATTTGAGACTGCCCTTGGATAGCCTCCATCGTAATCTCAATGCGTCCATTTGGTGGAGTGAACTTAATGGCGTTTGACAACAAATTCCCGAAGACTTGCTGCAAGCGATCGGCATCCCCAACGATGGTTTGAGAACTCAACTGAGCAATGATTTGAATGTTTTTGGCTTCAGCTACTAATTGAATGGTCTCGATCGCAGCTCGCACCACAAGGCGCAGATCAAGCGGGTGGGTGCGGAGATTGAGCTTGCCGCTGACAATCCGAGAGGTATCTAAAATATCTTCAACGAGCTGGGCTTGCGCTCTGGCACTCCGCTCAATCATCTCTAAAGCGCGAGCGGCAGTGGCTTCATTCAGGGTGCGGGTGCGGAGCATTTGTGCCCAACCCAGCATCACGTTGAGGGGATTTCGAAGTTCATGCGAAAGGTTTGAGAGAAATTCATCTTTAACTCGGTTGGCATCTTCCGCTATCTGACGGGCTGCCTGCTCCACTTCAAATCGCTTCCGTTCGGTGATGTCTGCGATCGCCAGCAAAATCATGTCAGCGTTGTCTGCTCGTTGCAGCTTACAGGCATTCAGCAGCATCGTTTTGTGCCCAATCTGCTCAAAATGATGATCCACCTCAAAATTTTGAACCTGCCGATTGCTGGTCGAAACCTCTTCTAGAAGTGATCGCAGTTGGGGAATATTCCACTGTCTATTGCCTAGCTCAAACCAAAAAGATTGCTTGGTTTCAGCTTCAGAAACCTGAAACATATTGTAGAACGCTCGATTGACCGTCTTCACTCGCAGCTCGGCATCCAGCACCACTAAAGGGGTTTGCACCGTTTCGACGATCGCTTCTGCGTAGTTCCGCTCTGCCTCTAAGACTGCTGCATGACGTTTAAGCGCGTCGATATCGAGAAACACCATCGTCACCCCGTCAATTTGGTTTTCGGTTGTGCGATAGGGACGAATTCGCAGGGAATACCAATAGCCAGATTGGGTTTGAATTTCTTGTTCTCTCGTGTTGAGTGTCTCCAGCACCTCTAACGTCATCGATTCTAGGTGAGAAACGTCAAAATCGGTGCGGAAGTCGTTAAACGGTCGTCCGACATCGGTGGAAATGAAGTTGAACAGGCGCTGGGCAGTGGGGGTGAAGCGGCGAATTCTCAAATCATTCGTCAGCATCAAGATCGGTACACTGAGGCTGTCAATAAAGTTGTTCAGGTCGCTATTGTCTCGGTTTTGTTGCAGATTGCGGTTCCGGAGTTCCTCGTTGGTGGTGGTGAGTTCCTCGTTCGTCGCCTGGATCTCCTCTTTAGCGGTTTGGAGTTCTTCATTGGTGCTTTGCAACTCCTCGTTACTCGACAAGATTTCTTCGTTTGCCACTCGCAGGCTTTGGTTGAGATAGTTGTGTTCTTGGATCACTGCCTGCAAATGCGCTTGTGCTGAAAGCTCTCGTTGAGTTGAGGCTGACAGGGCTTGACGAAGCTGAATGATTTCACGCTCCAAATCTTCGAGTTCCCGGCGTTCAACCGGAGTGGCAGTAAAGGGAGTGACCGGAGGTAAAACCGCTTCAAAAATGACCAAAAAATATAGCTCGTTAGCGATCGTCGGTTGGAAGGGAATCACTTCTAGATTGAGGCAAGTTGAGTGCTCACCCAATTCAAGCTGAATTTGTTCTTGCCGAACCGAGATGTTTTGGGTTTGAGCTTGATAAAAGGCAGTGCGAAGCGGCATCGCCAAGCCTTCCCGTGCCATCAGCAGCAGGTTTAAGTCAGTCGTTCCGGGAGGCAGTTTTAGGTAGGGATCGGTGTCTCCGCGCAGGTCGAGAATGCGCATCTGGTCGTTCACCACGACGGACACTGGCGCGTAGCGATTTGAGATAAGTTGAGCGACTTCTCGCGCTAAATCAAACGTATTGGTATTGGTCTCACCGATTCGCTGCTGACTCTCGCCGCTGACCAGGGGATAAGAACGGGTTGTGAACGAAAACAGCGGACGAGTCAAGGTCAATTTGCGAGCGTAAATTTTGGCAGATTCGTGAACTGAAGTAAACAAGTCTGAGGCAGTCTTGATGCTTTCGGAAGTGCCCAGCATCAAAAAGCCGTTTAAGTTAAGACTGTAATGAAAAAGGGACATGATGCGCTCTTGCAATGTATCTGATAAATAAATCAGCACATTGCGACAGCTAATCAAGTCAAGGTTGGAGAACGGCGGATCGCCTCCTAAATTGTGTCGGGCAAAGACACACAGTTCCCGGAGGTTGCTGCTAATTTGATACCCTCCGGAGATAGGAACAAAGAAGCGGTTGAACCGATCGGGTGAAACTCCTCCAAGCTGGTTTTCTAAGTAGAAGCCGACCCTGGCTTTGTTGAGCGCCGCTTCGCTGATATCGGTGGCAAAAATTTGGATCGGCGGTATGGTAGCACGATCGCTGAAAAATTCTAATAAGCAAATGGCGATCGAGTAATACCAATTCTTCAAAAGCAAACGACAGATGCTATAAAACTTGAAGTGAGTTTAATCGTAGAGTATGACTGGGGTTTACAAACTAGAGATACAAGAGAGTGAAGCAGATCTCA
>NZ_JACJOD010000002.1 GCF_014695385.1 Trichocoleus sp. FACHB-46
AAATGAAGTCATCGCCACAGAGAAGGTTGAGCAAATTTCAGATAGAGATAACTTTACTTATCTCTATCTAAGTATTCTAAGATTATTCACAGCACGAGCCAATTTTTTACTGGACTCGTCATAATAAGGAAGCCTTTCGGACTCAATCAAGATGGGGCGATCGCCGAATGAAACCTGCTGGGCTTGTAGCCTACTGACGCCAGCAGAAGCTCGAAAACTTCACGATGCTGCGGTCGGAGGTGATGGGTGCTGGCAGGATGCTCTCTGTCACAGTCGGCGCTCTTATTACCGGAAGGGACGAGGTCAAGGTGTAAGGCGGCGATCTCAGATTGCAGAAATCGTGGTTTCAGTTCCTGAGGTGCCTTATGTGGTTCTCCATACTTATGTAGACCAGCCTCGGCAAGCGAATGATGAGGTGGTGATTCATGCGATGTGTGCCGAGCTGTGGGTAGGAAATCAGCCGAGGGCCATGACGCAACCTCAACATACTTTTGGGCTCCCACCTCGGTTGGTGAAGGAGTATGCGCGTCAATTACTAGAGGCGTTGTATCAGCAATACGGCCAGGGGAAACGCAGTGGGTTTGAGCGCTATGCCCATGAGCAACAGCACTCTGTATCTCAGTGCCCAGTCCGTCCTTGTGCTTACCATGCGACTCATCTGGAGGCGCTGGTCTTGAGAGGAATGGAAGGATGAATCAGCAGCTAGAACTACCACTGTGGAATTCTTTGAGGGCGGCTCAGATCATGCCGGAGCGAGCGAATGTGGCAGAGCTGTTGGGGCAGATGGATGAGGCGATCGCCCAAGCGCCAGAACCTGAGCAGTTGCAAGTAGCGGGAGAAGCGCTGCTGCGAGTGGCTGAGCTATGTGCTGTACGAGCAGAGGTATTGATTACGGAATGGGAGGAGGCCTACCGTGATCCGGTTGTCGAGTCAGGCTTCTTTGCGGATGTGGTGCGCCAGACAATGAGTGTGGATTTAACCGAGTTGATGGAGCCTGCTCCTCCACACAAACGCCGAGCCAAGCAAGGAACAGATGAAAATTTGGGAGCAGGATCGATCGCGGCTCTAGTGGATAAGGAGGTGATCTTGGAATGGTTGGAGCAGTGCGAGGTAGATGCAGGAAAAGAGGAGGAGCGACCCGCTGAGGTAGATTTGGTCTGGGCGATCGCTCATGAAGAGGCAGTCGCAGAGTGGGGCCAAGCGATCAGTCAGTGGCTTCAGCAGCATCGAGAACCGAGGATTTCCCTCCAGCAGTTGTATCAAGGACTGGGAATATCTTGGGTCAACCTATGGCTAGGATTACTGCTGGGGGGCTTTGAGTTAGAGCAGCCAGGGGAGTTTTATGAGTCAGAGGTTTGGATTAAAGCTCTACCTCCTCAGGAAACCTCCAAGGTTGAAAAGATTTGATGTCAGTTTCATCTTGTGTAACTAGGGAAGAAAGTTACACAAGATCGCAGCTTAATTAAGCCGGAGGGCTAGCACGTACAAATGAGGATTACACAAGATCGCAGGGCTACTTGAATAAAGCTTCTTGTGTAACCAGGGAAATAACGACTGAAGTTACACAAGAATTTGCCATGCCACGCAAACCTTCTCTAGAATCGCTTCGTGCCACTCTACAACGGTTGAACTTGCAACAGAAGCAGGAGATTTATGCTTGGCTAGCTGAGGCGATCGCCTCAGAAGCGGAGGCAGCTTTAGTTATACCGCTGCGACTTGAAGCAGCGGTTACTGAGCAACGGCGTTATCAGGACAAAGCCTACCAACGGGAAAAGCGACGCTGCAATCGGGCAGTTGCAAATGTATGGTTGGAGAAGTGGCTGATGTGGGGCATGGGCCTTACTGGTATGCCTACTGGAAAGAGCAGGGAAAAGTGAAAAGCCAGTATATCGGGAAGCGAGCCCCTTGGGAAGAACAGCCTAGAACAGAAACAACGGAATGAGGTTTTGGCTCCTTTCTGAAGCGGTCTCTTGCAAGCTCGGCTGTAAACAAACTCATCAATCATGCAAAGAACTGAGACGTTGATTTGGAGACAAGTTTATTTACAGTCATTGGACGCTACAAGCAATCTTTTCGTTCAGGTGGAGCAGATGTAAAACAAATGACCGAATATTTGCAGGTTGGTTTGAGGTAAAGGATCTGAAGACCTTTCATAGAAGCAATAAAGCGCTCTCTGGCTATAGGTTGTAGAAAGCGCTTTACTCTGTTTGCCTAAACTTTGCCTAAATATCGGTAGAGACCCCTTATACTTTGAGCTTCTGACCCCTACTACCCCAAGGCAGGAATTTATAGCCTGAAGCTTCCTGAGAGCGGGAGTTCCAAGGCTTCTCAATGGCTGGGATATCAACAAGATCTCAATTATGAGCGGGAAGGCGATCGCACTGATTGGATAGCGAAGGTGGGTTTCAAACTAACCACAGTTTTAGCGGGCCTTTAAACCTATTAGGAACTTACGATCACAGCCCAGTGAAACGGCTGTCAGTAACCTTAGCAGCCGTACCAAGGGTTTTCGGCACTTCGCTCCGACTCGGTTAATAGACAGCGATGCGGCTTGCTGTTTATCGATGTTGATTAATCTGGAATAGATGTAGACAAGTTTTTCCTTCTACCAAAGAAGATGAAGTAGAACAAACCCGCTCTGAGAGCAATAGTTGCCAAAGCAGGTAAAAAGAGATCAGCAGAATCAAAAATATTGAAAACAGTTGGTCCTTCTATTGCAGGGTTAGGGGAGCTTATAAAAATGAGGGAGTAAAGCTGTTCAGCAGTCTGCAAACCGAGGGCTAGTTCAAGCCTATTATCTTTGATTACAAGCCAGGCAAGGAATACCACGTAAAAAACACCGCGAATCCAGTATTCTGGACTGTTTCCAATACTACCAAGACCACCAACTACAAAACCCCAAACTATTGGCAGAAGAAGAGGGTGCCGAATCAAAAGGCCCGATCCCTGAAGCAAATACCCAAGTATAAAAATATTTACGGCTAAGGACATAATTGGGACGAAGATCAAAGCTACAAAAGCAAATGGTAGCCATTCTGAAAGATTAAATGTTAGGGAAAAGAGCGAAGGAGAAATTAAGTACCATACGAAAAAACTAACACCACGTAACCCCAGCCATACAATAAAGCCTTGGAGCACACGCAACCAATTAATAGTAGCGTCTGGGCTGACCAAAGTCATAAACTTACGTTTATGAACTCGGGTTACTGCTAAAAAAAGACCTAAAACAAGCGCAATAGAAAGCAATCCTCCAAAAACCATACTACGAATAGGATTTCAGTTCAGCACTAAATCTGAAGCGTTAGGATTATTAATAGGAATGCCTAAAATATAAGCACTGGCGAGTACGAGAGGTACCAGGATAGTTATAGCTATGCTATAAGTTATCACTATGCCAAGTAAATAACGTTTCCAGCCATTTCTACCTTGCCTTGCGATTGTCAAAAAGGTTGGATTCATGATCTTTTTTCTAGTGTAAAATGTCTGACAGATAGCTTATAAGTAGACTCTATAACCGATTTAGTGGTCCAGCTATTATCAGGATGAAAGGCTGGGTCTGACGACCGTGTTTCATATAGTCAGGCTAAAACTTTCTATATTTTTCCCGCCAAAGGTATCTTTTCCTCAGTTCGTCATCTGCAACTGGTAATTAGGCTAATAACTGAGGTAGCAGCAGCTATGAAACTCTCTTGAGCTGTAGTCTAGTGGCTGGGATGAGAGCACAATCGCCACCTTACTTACTCTCCTTATTTCGCTCATTTATCAGTGAATTCAAGGATGATCCCTACTACCCCAAGGCAGGAATTTATAGCCTGAAGCCTGCTATTAGTAGGAGTTGTAAGGATTCTTAATAGCAAACATAAACTGCTATAACTCAATCGGAACGTATCCGATCTTGAAAACGAATTGGGCTTCCAACTCTTGCTAGGTGCTCATTGAGCACTGTCATAATCATTTGTTCAAGAACCTGAAAAGTCTTTTCCATTGCGTTTTGTGGCTCGCGTTGGCGCTCAGCATCTGAACGCTCATCGGCTCCAGCGTGTGCAGCGAGTGCTCGAGCCTCTTCAATAAGACCATAACTCGATTGGTTTGAACGCAATAGCGGCTTAAAAAGATCATCAAATCTTTCAACAAACGATCGCCATGATGGGGACTTTGCAAGTCCTGCTTTCTTGCCAACAAAGTGCCATTCCAGCATACGATAGCCATTCAACCACCGCACATCCAAAGGTAGGCTCTCGTCAATAAACCGTCTGAGATAGAAGAGATGGTGCGTCACATCACCGTTCCATATGACCATTGCCAGAGCGATTTTCTCGTAATTGAGAGTTGATGGTCTTCCGCGCTCAAAGTTCATCACGCATGCTGGAGAATCTTCAGAACCCTGGCTTAGCCAAATAGCGAACATCAGAGATCCTGGAAGACGTTCTATCTGAAACGGTCGTCCCGTCTCCATCATGACCGCCACCTCAAGTGCCGCCACCCACGTCTGAAGGTTTAAGTTAAGACAAGTTTGTGCCAACTGCTGATCATCGGTGTGCATCAGCACTCGGACGTGCCGAACAGAGTCATCATCACCAAAGAAATGGAAATCGACCGCAATTCCTAGCGAGATTGATCTGGGTCCAGACAGAGCAAGGCGTTTTTCTCCAAGTACGCCATTTCGCTTGGATACCCAGGTGTGATCGCAGTAGATATCAGCAAACCACATGTATAAACATGAATTCTCTTGTCAATAGCTCAATAGTATAAAAGCAATAGCCCACCCAGAAGTGAAACTAAGTCCTCGTACTACAAACCTCTGGACTAAATCTGGCCTAGTCCAGTCAAAAAATACCGTACTACAAGCGTAATCTTGGGTGCCTTTGAAACCTGAAACCCTCATTTCTTCGTTGAGTAATTGCGTCCCTGTGGTAACTACTCAAACCTTTTGAGTAAATATAGAAGGCATATATATCAATCGCTTCAAGTCTATCTTGCAGGTTTTTACACGTATCCGATACTGTTGGCGAATCAACGAGAGAAAAATCAATCGCTAAAAGTTCTTTCAAAAAACTTGGTGTCAGGCAGGTGGCTGTAAAGGTTAGAGGAAAATCGAAGCAGGCCATCTTTTAAGGAGGGTTCTTTCAATAGACCTCCTGCATGAATCAAGAGGGATGTGCCAGTTCATAGTTGAGCAAGCCAGCAATCAAGTTCAAGCGTAAGCCAAACCGCTTTCTCCGGTTGCGATACCGCCCTGAAAAGA
>NZ_JACJOD010000003.1 GCF_014695385.1 Trichocoleus sp. FACHB-46
AATGACTTGCATCACCTTCTGACGGAAGTCGTAACTATAAGCTATTGCCATCCTGGGGGACCAATCACTCCTATTGCCAGTCTACGTCCTAACCAGACTGGCAATAGCTATATCTGTTGAGCATCCAAGGTTATTTTACGACGGGTGATGGGCATCGTTAGGCCTCAATCGACCTATATGACAGAGATGGTGTTGAATTCGCATCATGAAGCGCACATCCGAGGCGTCGCTGTCACGTTTTCGGTGTCTGCGCCTGACCTCGATCCGGACGCCGTAACTATGGCGACGGGGCTTCAGCCAGATAGACAAGCGCGCCGAGGCGACGAGCGGCGGAACAGGGCGGGGAGACTCCTCGGGTCCGAGCAGGAGGGCTGGTGGGCGCTCGGGACCAGGGGAAAGCTCGACTCAAAGGACGTGCGGGCGCATTTCCATTACCTGCACGCACAGCTGTTACCCCACGCCGCCGTCATCCGAGCCTTTGCCGAGGGCGGCGAGACCTACTTCGACGTGGTGTGGAGGTCGACCTACCTGTACGCGGGGACAGGGCCGATCTTCGACGCCGACTCCATTCGGGGCGTCGCGGAGCTCGGGGCAGGAATGGGCTTCGACATCTACCAGGTCGACGACGAGGCCGAAGGCAAGCCCACCGCGCCTGAGGTCTAACAAATCGTTGCAGCGAACGATCGCCCCTCCGACTTCCATGCCCGCTGCCACCTTCCCCTGCCTTCCCCGCTGCGACATCAAAAATTTGTCCTAGTGGATAATGCTGGTTTTCCATTAGGACTAAATTGGACAAACTTCCTGGATGAGCTGAGGGGCGTGAAAGGGTGTGATCAAAACACTGCGATCGCAATCCTAAGAGGCTGGCAAGTACTGGAAGTAAGTTTATTCTAGGACTGCTAGCAACTGAGTTCGGCCCTGCCGCGATCGCGACTCCTCCCCATCAATCAAATTTTTGGGCTCCTAATCCACTCGTCGCCTCTAGGGCTCTTGTGGCTGACCCATAAGCGACCGGAAATCGTTCCGTGGACCGCGATCGCCCTCAACGACCCCTAAAACTCAAACAGCCACAAATCTCAATCTCAACTCTTGAAACCCCTCCTGCTCCCCTGTTTCCCTCAACTTCTCCTCTCTAACACCAACCCAGATCAACTAACACCTAGTCCTACCAGCAGAGCTGGCGATCGCTTCACCAAAAGAGCGTAAGGGCCACTTCTGTGACAATTCACTCTCCCTAATCGACTTCAATCCCTTGCGCCTACAGACATTCAACCGCTTTCTATTAGCAATCGGGCCTCCTTGAAGCGATCGCTACATCTCTTCCATTGACGAAAAATACAGTCATGTTTGGTCATATTAAATCTGTACTTTCGTTAAATTTGCCATCCCTGAAGGGTGAACCGGGAAAGAGGACGATCGCTCTATCACAGTCTGGACACAGCTTTTTGTGATTATTCTATTTGTAGAAAAAGATACGACGATGCATAGCAGACGTGAGACATAGGCAATTGAGGAAGCGGGAAGAACCTGCGGATGGTCAGCTCAATCACCAACGTTAATTCCAATGACTAATGGTTAACAGGACACATGCCACTGGTTAGCTTTGTCAAGAATTGATTCGTATCAAAGAAATGCTCTACAGACTCAATCTTCAAATCTTCTGTGACTTTAGCGATGCTGAGACCTACAACTTCAATGGTTTCTCCGGTCGGCTGATGGTTTTTGTAGACTCCTTTGAAAGTGCCCCAGTGTCTCCATTTGAAGACAACGTTAGGAGAGCCTGCAACGACTTCAATGAGTTCCCAGTGGAAACCATCGGGAAAAGCTGTGTGGAATAGGTTATAGGACGATGCAAAAGTCTCATGAGAGGCAGAGTAGTGATCTGAGTTTTCCAGAAATAGATTATATGTTCCCTGCTCTACAATATCTTGAGCACTGTATTCTTTCCCGCCATTGGTACTCATGCGAAATTTATCCGCTACCACCGAAAGCCACTGTTGAGGATTAGTTTTGAAGGAGGCTTCCATTTCAAAAGTTCTAACCAAGTTGTAAGCAATGGCATTCAAAGAGCCTTCCGCATGGTTACATTTTCGTTCTTTTTCCAGAGATGCGTTTGTGTGGGAGTAGTCAGGCCGCTGGCGATCGCGCCATTCGATTCCCTCGTCCTGTTTGAGAACGACTTCGCGATCTTGTACCCATAGAGGCAACGTTTGGTCTGTACTCATATCTACTAACCTCTTGTACCTTGGATAATGCAAATTTGTTTTTTCAACGATAGGCTGATAAAGCCATGCTTACAGCGGAAGCCGAGTCATCAAGTAACTTGTGGGTTGAAGTTTTGTAGATAACATGCTCAAAGGAGTGGTTGGGTTAATAATTTAGATATAACACCTCAAGCAAATTAAATAGACAGAGCAACCCTTTTGCAATGTATGCTACTCCAAGCCAATAGACTAAATTCTTTTATATATTTTTAGCTTTAACATACAGGCAATTACAAATAGTAATCCATGCTACATTTTATGCTTAAACCCTATCTTAAAAAATATCGAACCTTGGCTCTTTTCTAATGATAGCAATCGCTCTTATACCATTAGTTCACTCTAGAATTAGACTCCCTTCTATAGATTTATTAGTGCACAGGATATCAAAGTACCAAGGAGAAATTTGTTATTACACTGAGTAGTTGAATCATCTTCGGGCTATCCCGAATTGCCTAGGTCCATTCCAAGAAAAGCAATGTCAGCTACCAAGAAAACAGTACTGAGCACCAGCCGTCCCTGTGCCATGCCTTCAGGTGTAGCTCCAGAATCAACTCTTGCTTTTGAAGGAAAGTCTGGATTGTATAGTACTGGAACTAACTTATTCTCACAATCACGCTGGCTTGAACAAGCCGAACTTGCTGTAAATTCAACCAAATTTCTTTGATTAGTTTGAAACTCTACGGTTGCTATATATTTTGTGGTAACAGTAAGAGGAACAATGCCTCCTCCACCAGAGTACTCTTTTTTCTCTGCAACCCCAATAACAGTTCCAGTTGCAGCAATTGCTTTAGATTGGAACTCTACTTCAGATTTGTAGAACGAGGGAAGATCGATCAAAAGCATCCCAGCTACTGAAGCAAACAAGAGACCCGTTCCCCTTAGGCATAGAAACCCTATGCAAGCACCTAGGAACTCTCTCCACTGTTCACGATTCATCATGACCTCTACTCAGCTTTTAGGTAGTTTTCTAGGCTTGTGAATTTGACAGAGAATAGTCTGTAGTTTTTCAGCAATAGAGGCGATCGCGGCTTCCAAGCTCTCATGCTCAGCGATCGCCTCTCATCATTTTCTTGACAGAGCGCTTATAAAACTCTTGGCTGTTTGCCTCTAAGGAACTATGCTCCCAAGGCAATAATTCCTAACACAATTGAGGGTTCGGGAACACTGGCTGCTTGATTGCGCTCTGTAGGAGCAACATTGCCAGCCAAAACTGTATCCACGAAGCTAGCATAGGTCGAAACTCGCGTATCCCCTGACAGTTCTCCAAAAGTCGAATTGGTCGTGTCATCAATATCCGTTGACTGGCGCAAACCAGGATTACCTAGCCCATAGGAAGTAACCCCAGCAATGCGATCGCCAATGAAAGCGGGGCCACCCGAATCGCCTCGTGCCGTGTTCACTTCGCTACTTCCTACCCCTAAGCTACCAATGAGATTTTCTGTAGCATATCCACTATCAAAATCATAAAGGAGTTGACTTTCAGCAGCCGAAGTACCAGGAAAGCTCAACAAGCCTTGGCGATCGGCTTCTGTAGCTTCAAATTGATTTTGACCATAAAAGCCGAATCCATCGAAAACACTACCTTCTACTTCTCCTGTCAGCCCAATGCCATAATTTCCGTAGCCAACTTTGGTAAAGGTCTGGCCCAGTTCATCATTATTGCGGTAGATGTCGTACTGGGCGGCTGTAGTAGGGGCAGGAGTAAGGAGGGATAGAACTGCCAGATCGTTTCCTTCATCTAAGCTTCCTGTCCAATTGGGTAGGATGAACAGATCTTGGATGGGAACTTGGGCAAGGCCGTTGAGGAGATTGAATGTGGCAACAAAAGGCTGGCTGAGTAGGTTAGAGGAGAGGATACTCGTCCCTGTTTCAGTCAAGCAGTGAGCTGCTGTCAGGATATGTTGTCCTCCGGACAAGAGCGACCCTGTACAGAAGGGGTTGAAGAGCTGATCTAAGGGATTATAGGTCTGCAAAGCGACCACGCCACTAAACTGGCCCGACTGAACTTGCTGATTGTAAAGGGCTGTGTTGTCGGTTGCGACGATCGCGTGAGTTGCGTTTTGGATAAACAAGGTGGTAAGAACAGCACCGACGGTTGCACTGAAGGGGACAGACAGTTTCATATCGCAATCCTCAAGTGATGAAAAGTCTAGGTGAACCAAGAGAGCGTTTGATGCTCGGCGATCGGTTTTTAGTCTAGGTGTTAGGAGTGGAAGCCTCCAGGGGCTAATCGGCAAACTTGGTTTGTGGGAAAGCGCAATCTGAAGGGTAGTTGGCGCTTATTCTGTGCAAAGGGAGAAGTATCAATTTTGAAGCAAGTACTCTGCCTGAAGTTGATCAGAATGGGGTGACTGAAGCAAATCCTCGATATCGGGAATTACCACAAATTGCACAGGTTGCTCAAAGGAGGCGTTGGTGATGGTGGCTTGGAGGCTCTCAGCTTCTGATAGCGTAGTCAGGAGGCGATCGCCTGTCAGTGGCACCAAGGTCTCAGCAGCGATCGTCCATTCGTACTGTTCTGGCTGTTGGAAAGGGTGAGTGGTGGGTAGGGGTTGGGCCTGAGAGCGAGTAGCGGAAGCGGGCAGGACAGAGAGTAGGGTAGAGGCCGTTAGAGCGAGGGATAAGGAGATGGGGCGCAGATGAGTGGATAAACTCAACATTTGTGTACCTCTGGGATTCAAGATGCGTCGAAGGGCTGCTAATCAGCTTTGAGTCCCAGCTTAGGTAAAACGGGTTGTGACTTCATCGGGTCTAGCCACAGATTTGAGCCACTCAAGGATGCAAAAGGAGATTGCGGAAAGGTGCAATCCAAGGAGACGACACAGCCTGGATAGCACTGCTAGTTCAACGTTGAGGACGGTTGCTAACAGGTTCTACTCGGCTTCTCCAATTAAGGTAAAAGCGGCCCAATCTTTGGGTTGAGGGTGAGTTCCCATCATGCTGAGCATGGCTTGGCGCAGGGCTTGTGCTTTGTTAGGGTTCTTTTGGAGGTTCTTGTAAAACGCGGTCATCAACTCGGCTGTAGGAGCATCAGGGACTGCCCAGAGGGAAACTAGAACACTGGGTACCCCTGCGGCAATTAAGGAGCGGGATAAGCCTATCACCCCATCCCCTGTGACTCTCCCTCCTGCGGTGTTGCAGGCACTCAAAACGACTAATTCTGCTTGCAGTTGCATGTCGAGGATTTCAGCGGCAGTGAGCAGGCCATCATCTGTACGAGAAGGAGTGAGAGCGATCGCACTTCCTAGTCCTTGAATGTCATCCAGTAACCCATGTGTTGCTAAATGAATCAAACGAGCTTGGGACATTTTTTGGGCGATCGCGGTTTCGGTTCCCTCTTCTCCTATGATGGCTTTGGTGTTGAGAAGAGTGGCGATCGCCTCTGCTTCCTCCTCAGCTCCTGGCAAGGGAGACAGCGGTTGTTTAGGCTCTCCGGGAGATAGAGAGACACTCGGCATGCTAGGATTACCCAGGACTAATGCTTCCCCACCATTACTTTTTTGCCGACTAGCCAATTGCTCTCGCTGTTGTCGAGTCAGGGCTAACACTTGAATAGAAGGGGCTGTCAGAATTGTATGTTTTTGAATTAGATAGTCCCCTTTAGCATCCTGGAGGGCAGGAAAAGGAACTTGAAACAGAGGCCCTTGAGGAATGAAAATGACATGGGCGTTGGGGTCTTGAGGTAAAAGCTCAGCGATCGGATCAATCAGCAGTTGATGTAGCGTTGGCAAATCGGGTTGAGGGGGTGAAGTAAAAGTTAGACCTTGACGGTTACGAACAGCGAGAAATTCTTGCTGCCCTACAATCAAGCTTGCTAGAGAAGAGCCGTGCCGCTGCCAAAGCGGTTTGAGATCTACTTCTCGGAAGCTAATCTTGCCATTGGGCTGAATCACCCAGATGTAGAGAGCAGATTCACGAGATGTTTCTTTTCCCTCAAAGGAGAAGTTGTCATAAATGATGGAATACTGCACTAAGGTAGCATTCTGAGCTTTCGCAATTTGCTGAATCTGCTGAATATCAGGTGCTTTGATTACCTCCTGAATCTGACTTACTGGCTGTTGACTTCCTAGCCTCTGCGATAACAGTTCAACAAAAGCCCGGGCTCGACCCCGCTCTGCGATTTCCAGCGCAGCCTCTACTTTGTTCTGAGCAATTAATACTTTTTGCAAGGTTCGGTAACTGCTCGCCTGCCCTTCAAAGATCGAGACTTTGTGTTCGTCTACCAACTCAGAGCGCAGGGATTCCCGAATCTTGATCGCTGCAACTAAAGTTTTCTCAGCAGCAGTAATACTTCCAGTCGCAAAAAGCGTAGCCCCTAGGTCATTTAGAGTTATACCTTCCCCACTGCGATCGCCCACTTGCTGCAATATCGGTAGCGCTTGCTGGTAGTACTCAATTGCTCTCTGGTACTGCGAGAGCGAGCGGTAAGCATTTCCCAGGTTCACTAATGCATAGGCTTCGCCATTGCGATCGCCCACTTGCTGGAATATCGGTAGCGCTTGCTGGTAGTACTCAATTGCTCTTTGGTACTGAGAGAGGGAGCGGTAAGCATTTCCCAGATTATGCAATGCACTAGCTTTCCCCTTACGGTTGCCCACTTGCTGGAATATCGGTAGTGCTTGCTGATGGTACTCAATTGCTCTCTGGTACTGCGAGAGCGAGCGGTAAGCATTACCCAGGTTCACTAATGCACTAGCTTCGCCATTGCGGTTGCCCACTTGCTGCAATATCGGTAGCGCTTGCTGATGGTACTCAATCGCTCTCTGGTACTGCGAGAGCGAGCGGTAAGCATTACCCAGGTTCACTAATGCACTAGCTTCGCCATTGCGATCTGAGGCGGCACGATAGATTGCCAATGCTTGCTGCCAAGATTCGATTGCTTCCTGATATTGGCTCTTTCCATATTGCTGACCCCCCTGCTGTAACAAGCGCTTTGCTTCTGCATCGCGGGATTCAAGAGTTTGTGCTAGAGCTGAGAGAGAGCTGAAGGGAAGAAGGGGGAGAGGCAATAGTAGCCCCGCAGGAAAAGAGGCTAGGAGCGAGACCAAGAGGGCAATTTGTGGGGGGCGCATAAGCTGAGGAGTGGAACCGGGACATCGGACTTTGGTCAGCAGGGGGACGGGGAAGAGTTGGCATTATCGTGGGGTCTGCGGTGTAGATTGAGTGGCTCTCGGTTGCAGGAGGCGATCGCTCCATTGCTTGAGCATTTGGGTGTCTGTGGCAACGAGAAAATTGAACAAATCTAGAAGGACTGATTGATTTTCAGGAGTGCCAGCATTCTTGAGGGCAGTGGCTAGCGCGTCATACCAGAGGCTGTTCTCGGCGTAGAGATTGGCTCGTTTTGGGGCATTCGGCTCTGCTGCCAGTTGTTGCTCTAATTCTGGGCTAGGCTGCACCACTTGCATCTGCGCACTCACCACTACTGGTGGAAAGAAGCGATCGCACTGTAACGCCACCTGCCAAATATATTCGCCCGGTGGTAGCTCTGGTTGCTCAACGGGTAACGAGAACTGCATCACCCCCGGTTGGCTCTGCATCTGCGTCTTATACAGCCGTTGCCCATTGGAGCGGAATAAGCGAAACTCTAGCGGGTAAGCTTCGCGATTGGGTACATACCAAGCAAACGTGGGCCGCTTTGCCGTCGTCAATCCCACATGACTGTAAGGTACCAGAGTCGCTAGTTGACCAGAAGCATTCGCAGCGCAACCCCCTCTAGTGATCGTCGTGCTCGTCGTTTTGGGAGCTGAAGCTTTTTTCGGGGGCACATATTTCGCCAGCGCCACAGGGGCCAGGGTCATCCAGAAACCCAGCACTAAACCCACAAACCGTTGCGATCGCTGCGCTAGAGACAGTTGGAATTGATGAGTCATTTCCGCAATTCTCCCTATTTTGTGTTTAACGATAGGGGAAACACCGTAAACACACCAGGGCTTTGGCCACAATTTAGGTTTGCGGGAAAGCGCAATCCCCCTAACGCCACCACCTTTTTTGCTTCGGCCAAGTTAGCTCACACACCAGCCCCTTCGGATTGTTTGGGTAACGCCGAAAGCTGCCTCCCAACTGTCTCGCCAGGTTTTCTGCCAGTTGAGTTCCCATCCCAGCCCTAGAAGATTTGAACTTGAGCTGAGGAAATTTGCGAGCGAGAGACTGTTCTGGCATCTCCGCTGCTACCCCAGCGAGCCCTCGTCCATTATCTGTTATCCGAATTACCTGCTGGTTGTCTTCCCGCTGACAAATCACCGTTAAGCGAGTTGCTCCCTCCGCATACTTGCCCACATTGCACAAAGCTTCTTCCAGGAACCGACAGAGGGCTCGCTTGTGCTCCAAACGCAGGTGCTGCGTGTCTAAAGGCTCAAACTGCACAATCTTGAATTTGAGATGGCTGAAATGGGGCAAATCTCGTTCTAGGGTGTTGATGTACACCCTGTAGAGCAGTTCATGGAGCGGTGCTTGCAGGGCAAACTCAATCTCTCCACCCAATTGCAAATTCCCTGCCTCGTCAAACACCTTGCGCTGAGCAGAGCCAAAAATAGCATAAATCTCCTGCTTCATGCGCTGCAAATCGGAGAGCAAAGGCGAGGGTTGGTCTTGGGCTTGTTCTTCGCGCAACACTTTACTGAGCAGTTGCAACGGTTCGCTGTGAATCGCATCGAAGATTTGTTGAATCACAAACTGTCGTTCTTCCAAGCGCGATCGCAACTCCTGCTCATGACGGTAGAACAAGGCAGCCGTCAGCCCTGCTCCATTGAGCACCAGTCCTAACAGTGCAGGCACTAGAGGAATCCACCAACCTAACAGAATTGCTCCATAACTCAGGCCAATCAAGCTGCCACTCACCACTGCTAAGGCCAGAAGCAGACGCCCCGGTCGCAACCAACGCCCCAAACTGATGCCAATTACACCCCAACTGATAATCCACAGATACTCCCAGCCCTCGCCCCAAACTTTGAGTAACGGGCGGTTATCCAACACCGCACTGGTAATCTGGCTGATGGCATGAGCTTGCATCTCCACCCCGTGGATACGCCCCGGATCAATTCCCACAATCGCCCCAGAGCTCGCCAAATCCTTGGCACTAAACGACATCACCCCAATCAGCACCATCTTTCCCCGTAGCCAGTCAGGATCAACCTGCCCTGCTTGAATCTGAGCCAGGGAGAGCACCCGAAAGGGTTGTCGTCCACTGCGAACATTGAGCAAAATTTGATTGCCCCCCGCATCCCCTTTGACATATCCGCCTGTATTTGGCTGAACCCGCGTTAGCTCGACTGAGTCAAAGCGCATCGCTTCTGGATCTCGGATGCCGTTGTTGAGTTCAATGCCTTTGGTTGCCAGATACGCTTTTGCCACCTGCATCGTGAAGGAGAAATGATATTCTTCCTGGCGATCGTGCGCTCCTAGGAGGCTCCGCCGTTGATAGCCATCTCCATCTAGAGGCACATCCGCAAACCCAACTTGTTCAGGCGGTAAAGCTGGAGGAGGTGCAACCGTATAGCCACTCCGGTCAGGTAAAGCAATTTCAGCCCCGATTACATTGGCTTGGGTGCGAAAGACGGAGTCTAAAGCTGCATGTCCTGGTTCTACAGGGAGATCCCGTACGATATCTAAACCAATGACCGCAGGCTGATACGTTTGCAACTGGTTGATCAGCGCTGCAATTACACCATCTGGAATCGGATATGTTTTAGCGCGTTGGATATCTGCTTCTGTGATACCAACAATCACAATGCGCTCATCGGTCGGTTCAGAGGGGCGCGATCGCAGCAGTTGATCCAGCGCCACCAGTTCTAAAAACTGCAATCCTCCTGTCAGCCGAACCAAGACGACCCCGACAATCACCACGAGTCCTGGCAGCGCACTTCTCCGCCAGATTTTGAGTTCAGCTTGCAGGGTTTTCCAAAGTTGGTAGCTCACTAGTCAATGAGTCCTACTTCTCTGGCTCGTAATTCCGTCTGAATCCGCAGATTCTTGTCGGTGTCAGGATAGACTTCCAACACGTCTCGGATTTTGTTCCAATAGTATTGCACCGTCCGCTCGGAGATGTTCATCCGCTTTGCGATCGCTGTATCCTGTAAGCTCTCTTGAAAAGCCAACTGCAACACTTCCAGCCATTTCGCGTTCAGTTGCAGCCCATTGCGAATTTCTCTGGGTGTGTAGGTGCGTTCTTTTAAAGACCAATCCACCATCTGCAACAGCTCTTTCATGGGGAGGCTTTTATCCACGATGGTGAATCCTCCCTGATGATTGTCGATCGCGGGCTTGAGCCACACCAGCGTCCGGATGTGAGCACTTTGCACCACTAAGTTTTGCGTCGGATAGCGCTCCATCAGCATCTTCAGGAGTTGCAATCCCGCATGAGCTTGTGCCGTGGCTCCCGCCGTCTCTGGCATGACTAAGTCTACAATGACCAAATCCGGTTGAAGCGCTGCCATTTGCTCTAAGGCTGCCTGAGCATTGCACGCCGTGACAACTTCAGCCTGAGGATACTCCTGCTGCAAAATATGCAAAGTGCCGCCCAAGACAGATTCATGATCATCAACAATTAAAAAGGTGGGTTTGGTGACTTCCGATAAGGGTGAGCGCATGGTCAATTGCCTTCAACTCCAGCAATAACTAATTTCCGAGGAAAACTTCGAGGGTGCAAACAGTCTCATTTCCCTCCCAGGATAAAGGAAAACATCAAATCAGGAACTACGCTCGATCGCCAAGCTTCCTAGCGGGTGCTGACAACAACCCTTGCGGGAAAGTGCAAACTCAATTCTGTTTCAAAGCCTTGGAGTCAGAGCGGGACTTACGCAAGCACCACTTAGGGGTAACAAGAAGGCTAGAACAACGACTGGATGAGGGAAGCAGCGTGTAAGCCTTGCTGAAGATAGGGTTGCTTATTGCTACTAAGCTGCATCCAAGACTCTATTCCAATCGGTGGCTAAGTCCATTCCATCTAAGCAGGCTTGGGCATACGAACCGCCTAGAAATCGCTATGTCTGCACCTCATTCTTCGTCCTTCTTTAGCTCGACAAATATAGCTAGCTAAGCCTCAAGTGCAAACTTCATGACCTTGAATGACCGCACTGGTATAGGCAAGGGCTACGAGGACAAATAAACCAGATAAGCGCTGAGGATGGAGACGAGTAGATTCGACTTGGTATCCCCTACCTTTGTAGCCACGAAAAAAAGCTTCGATGCCTATGCGATGCTAGTAAGCGTGAACAGCAGCACCTAAGGAGGGCAGATTGGCTAAGAGAAACCAAGCACTTTTCTCGCAATGACCTCGATACGCTCGTTTCCAATAACCCGCTACGTTAAACAGTCCAACTCCCGCTTGTTTCGCCACCCTAACTTGCTCGAAAAAGTGCGATTGACCGGGTTTTAATCCCAAGGGTTAGAGTTGCTGAACTGAACCGTTTTCATCTTAAACGTACTCGTTACAGCGTCAGCGTAAACAGAAGCTGAGCTTCTCCTGGCACAACCATTGCGCCAGATGCACTGAGCAAAATTCACGGTCACCTAAGACCACGACTTGATAAGACTTCAGCAGCACTAAGAGTGGGCGCAGAACTGCCTGTTGTTGCGCTAAGCCCGAACTCCCAGAATGCGACAAGAACTGCCAGTACAAAAGCAAAGCTCGTCCTCGATAAATCACACTGACCAGCTACACATCTGCTTCAAGCTTCCTGTTACCCCCTGAGGGGCTTCAAGCTCAACTGTGCTGACCTGTTGGCTAAAAAATCCCGTTCTACCTCAAGTTGCCCGATTTGCCGATAGAGTTCATCAATTTGTGCCTGCTGGTCGCTTTGGGCGGAGACGGCAGAAGTGCTTGACTCAAAGACATTGCTCGCTCTAGCAGTTGCCGTTTCCAGTTGTTGGTCATCGTCGGATAGACGTCATCCTGGCTTGCCAACTCTGCTACTATCTTCTCACCCTGGATTGCGGCAAGGGCAACTTTGGCTTTGAATTAAGCGCTATGTTGTTTGCGTTTGTTTGCCATAAACTACCTCTATCATGAGCCAGTCGTTCAGAGCTTAGCTACCTATCCAATTTTTTGGGGCCACTTCAATTGAATTAACTCTGCCTCCAGCAGGACTTTGAAGATTGGCATGAAGTCGCTGAATCTTATCTTTAACTTTCTGTAAATCTCTAATTTTACGCTCTAGCTTAACGGCTTTAGTCTGACAGTCTTTCAAATACACTTTTGGATCGACTGGAGCAGCCTCTACCTCAGAAGAGCTTTGACTTGCAATCTCTAACGCTGACTTAATGTAACGATCAAACTTGCTCATTTCGTTCTTCAAGGTAACATCCAGTTTCTGAACTACTTTGTCGACAAAGCGATTTTTGATGATTTTTTGATAATAGGTGCGTAGTTCTTGTCTAAGTTTTTCAGTTGCCTTATGCTTTTCCAAAAGCTTATTTGTTTGATAACTCTTCCACAACTTATGAAGCAACCAAACAAGCATGGTGATCACTAGAATCAGAAGAAAAGGAGAACTTGACACTTGCTTATTAATAGCTTTGATAACAGCACTTCTGCTGAGCCCTAGAAAGCTGAGCAAGAATAGTGCTCCCATAATTTGAAAGACAAAACCTCTAATTTTTTTAATGAAGTAAGTCCAGATTGGATCTTCCTGATACTCAATTTTGCAATTTATTCGCCTCAGAGGATCTTGAAAGCTTTCTTCAATTTCAACTTGATCTCTAAATTTGAGCGAAGGTTCACTATCGTTCGCCGTTAGTACAGCTTGCAGCGTTATGTTAGCCGTCCGGACTAAGCCTTCTAATCCACTGTTGACATATTGCTTACAAATCTTGGTCCACTCCTCGTTCGCCCAATCAAGCAGCTCTTGCTTACAGACTGTAACTAAAAAGTCATTAACATCTAATTCGGTTGCTCTCGGTCTTAACTCAAGATACTGCTTTCCTTTTTGCTTAACTATACAGATTTCTAATTCATCTATTAATAATTGAAGTTTATATGAGATACTCTCTGCAAGAGAATCGTCTAGCAAGTCCTGTTTAGATTGCTGCACAATAGCATCCACAGAGCGCAAAAAATCCACTTTCTGATCATTAATGATTTTAATTAGTAAATTAATATCTAAACCAGATTTTTTTTGACTTTTTGAAGATTGCCGCTTCTCAATATTCTCAATACCTTGTTGAAGTATTTTTTGTTGACATTGAATAAATTCACTAGCTTGATCAATTACAAGGATGGTTTTAGCTAAACAGCGTTGGATTTTGATTAAACCAAGCTGTTTTTCATTTAAGGTAAGTAAGCAGTTTTTTAACTCCTTAAGCTCTATAGAACGATCGGGGTAACGAGAGACACTAATATTTTCAGAGCTTTTGCTAGGCAGAATTACCAGAAAGAACTCAATTACCGATGCATTAGTCAATAAGCTCAGTAACTCTCCTATTCCATTTAATGCTTCAAGCTGAGTATCAGTTACAAAAAATAAAATATCGCAATCTACTGATTTTTTAAGTTCATATTTGTCACTTGAGTTATCTATACTCTGGAAAACCAGCTCTGGACTTTTAGACGAGGGACTATCGCTGCCCAGAACAATGCGATCGCCCGATCGCAAAACTCTCTCTCCAAGCAATTGTTCACCGTTAATATAGGTGCCATTTCGGCACTGAGCAGAACTGTGTACTTTCCACAGGTAGTTGGAGCTGTTATTCTCGGAGCCATAACACTTTATTTCTAAATGTTGCCCACTAACGTAGGTGTAGTAGTTTGGAAGACAAACATCAGAACCAGGCTTGCGTCCAACAGTAATAATTTGCTGGTCTGGTAATTCATAAAGAGTTTGTTTAACATCTTCACTTTCTAATTTCTGAAGAATTAGACAGGCTGAGTGTGGAGATTGTTGTTTTTGTCGCAGTAACTTCGACAAGTCGTAGAACTGCAGCTGATAGTTATCGTCTAAAATCTTCTGATCGCCTAGGAGGCTATAAAACGACTGAACTACCTCTACATCATAAGCTACAGAATGAATGCTGAGCTTATTCAAATTCAAGTCAGCAGTGACTCTATCCAAGCTATAAAGAATATTTTGAAGCTCCTCTTCTTCAAGATCGCTGGCAATAATTTTTCTAGTATCTTCGATATAAGTCAACAGTTGACTGTTTTTAGAAGCCATATTAGTCTGTACCTTCATCTGGCAGCCCACCTTAATTTGTAAATTCGGATTCTACCGTCCCTGTCTCCGATCGCGAATAATCGACCATCTTGACTAAATGCCAGTGCTGTTATCTCCGTTGCATACTCAGAAATGCTTGCAAGGAGATTACCTGTCTGTAGATCCCAAATTTTAACTGTGCCGTAAAATCCGCCTGCAGCAAGCAATTTTTCATCAGAACTCATTGCTACAGCCTTCCCATCGCCAAGGTCAGACTGGATGGGTGAAAGATGATCCTTGGCAGTGGTCATATCCCAAATACGAATCGTATTATCTGCACTGTTACTGATTAAAGTTCTGCTATCAGGACTTATTGCAACTGAGCTAATGTCGTCTAGATGCCCATTCAACGTGAGCAAACTATTGCTTGAAAATTTCAAAATCTTAATCGCACCATCTGCACTTCCTCCAGCTAACGTGGAAGCATCAGGACTGAATGCGAGCGATCGAATGGGTTCTGAGCTTTTGTAAAAGAGTTTGTATTTCTCAGTCAGTCTCTGATTTTGCTGAGGCTTTTCGACCACTCTAACTCTACCAAGCTCTCCATAAGCCAAAAATTGATTGTTTTGACTCAGCGCCAATGACCAAATTAGTTGTTCTGTTGAAATCTGATTAATCTTTTTTCCTGCTAGGCTCCAAATTTCAATTGCCTTCGCCTCAGTAGCAACAGCTAATGTTTGTTGTTGACTGTTACTTACTGCCGCGCGAATCCTGCTTTTCAGCTGAATCAAACGTTTCACTGACTTCTGTTTGAAGTCATAAACTTGTATAGAGCCGTTCTCTTCACCGGAAATCAGAGAGATGTCATCAGAAGCAAAATTGAGTAATTTAATCTCTGATCTGTGGTTTTGCAGTTCATCTTGTTTCTCGATCTCAATTTGCTGAGGCGCATCTGTGCTTTTTGGCATCTGACTTACCTGAGATCTGGGGTTCATACTCCCCAACACTAGAAGGGCAGTAGATATGAGCCCAATAGACACAAATGCTAAAAACCCCAAACACAGCAACCTCCTTCTAGAAGCATAGTTAACGATGTGAGTAATGGGTTTGAACTGCTTTTGTGTTGAGTCTAGATAATCGCTTAGCTCAGTAATTTTTCTAGTAGGATTTAAGTTGCTTTTTAATTGATGCCGATCAATCTTAGAGATCAATCGATCTATTTGCTCCTGCTTATCACTCGTTTGCGAGGCTACAGTTACTAAGGTTTCTGTCTGAGAATTAAAGGTATTAACAGAAGTCTCGGTTAGAGTATAAAGTTGGCAACCTGTCTGCTTCCTCAAAGAAATCTCGGTTGGACTGTAAGTATCTACGTTCTCGGATTCAATTTCAAGTTGAGGATTTAAGTTGACTGACAGGTCTGTGGCGGTTGAATTTAAGAGAGCCTGTAATGCTTGCATCACATCACTGACAGTTTGATAGCGTTCTCGTGAATCAATCTCGACCATTTTTGTAAGAATAGATTCAAATTCAGCGCTGATCCTTACAGACTCTGGTAAAGTAAGTTCACGAGTTTTAGGGTCTCTCAGGTCCGTCAATGCCTCTGGCTTCACCTTAGCTAGTGCTTCCACACAGGTCATTCCCAAGGCATAGATGTCGCTATTCGGCTGTGGAATGCCAGCTAACTGCTCGGGAGGGCTGTACCCACGGCTATGAACGATCGTGGGCGATGGTTGCTCTTGATTTAGCAGAGATATTTGCTTGACCGCTCCAAAATCGATCAGAAATAGCTTTTGATCTTCGTGGCGACGGATAATGTTTTCCGGTTTGATATCCCGATGAATGATGCCTTGCTCATGGATATAATGCAGAACTTGCAGAGTATCCCTTAAAAAGGAAATTCCCTTCGCTTCATCCCAAGCTTGATGATTGCGTAGTTCTGCTCTTAACGTTTCTCCCTGGACGTACTCCTCTGCTAAATAAAACTCACCCTCCTCCTCAAAATAATCAAAAAGCTGAGGAATTTGTTCATGCTTACCTAACCGAAAGAGAGCCTCCGCTTCTCGATTAAATAACGCTTTCGCTGATGCGAATGATGCTGAATTGTCTGTTTGCGGCTGCAGCTGCTTGATGACGCAAGGTGGCTTGTCTGGTACATCCAACTCTTCTGCTAGATAGGTTTTACCAAAAGCACCAGAACCTAAAAATTTTACGACTTTGTAGCGATTAAGGACTATTCTGCCTAGCATTCAATAATCCTCCAAAAGAACGCACAATCCCTGCGGCAGTGCTTTACAAGAACATTAGCTGTGAATGTTCAGCCGTCATTGCCACACCATTGACAACGACCCCAAGCAGTTTTACATCGCCAAACTCCTTCAGCTTTTCAATCACAACCTGAAGATTTTTACGATCGGTGTAACCTGGTCGTGTCACAAGGACAAGTCCATCAGTATGCGGCTCTACCAACAGTGCATCACTGTATCTGAGGGCGGATGTGTCGATGACAACGAAGTCAAACGTGTCGCGTGAATATCTCAGTAATGCCTGGAATCGTGCGGACTCCAATACCTCTGCTGCCTGCTCAATCGGACCAGGGCTGGGCAAAATATGTAGGTTCTGAATCGTTGCAACCTCATGGATGTTTTCAGCATTCATGTAGTCGATTGATGAATCAATCTTTTCGCATTGCACCGGATCTACTTGCACAACACTTGCTTGAGAGGACGATCGCAAATCTGCCTCAATTAACAGCGTTTTTTTCCCGGCTTTGGCAGACGCGATCGCAAGATTATAAGCGCTCACAGTTTTTCCTTCTTTGCCTGTAATGCTCGTGAAAACAATTGTTTTGATAGCCTGTTTGCCACTGTAATGATGCAAGCTGCTGCGAACCAACTCGTAGAATTCCAGGTGTGGAGAGTTCGCTTCAATGACAATAGGAAGCCTGCCCTGTGGAAGTGAGGGTAGAATACCTAGAACCGGCATGCGCCCCTGCGCGATCGCGTGAACCTCTTCTGGAACCAGGATTTTGCCGTTGACAAGATCTAGCAACAGTACCAGTCCTGCGCTGAGGAGTAAGCCAAGAACTCCTCCCAAAACAAGAATGACGGGCTCGCTTAAACTCCAATCAGTGATAGCTTTTACTTGAGGTGAGCCATCTTTCATCCAATCGCTCCTTAATCCAGCTCTCCTCAATTCCGTCGCTGCTAGTTGCTTTTGTAGCTGATCAAATGCTTCTCGATAGCGAGTCACATCTCGTGTTCGCTCGTCTAGTTCTAGCTTTAGCGCCGTTCCATCTTTGTAGGTCTGCAGCAGCTCTGGTTCAAATCGGTCAAGAATCGTCAATTCTTGAGCGAGTCGATCGCGCTGAGTCTGTAAAGCAACTAATTTGTTCGCGAGATCTTGGCGAGCCTTGTCCAAACTAGTTCCATTTTGGAGGTCGTTAATTGTTTGAAGTGATACACGATTGCGATCACCTCCAATAACCTCTCCGACTCGTTGCTGTAGTTGATTTTCGTACGTCTTTTGTTGGTGTTTCAATACCACAATATCTGGATGCTTTGGCTGCAACTCTTGGCTTTGGTTCGCAATTTCTGATTCGATTTCATAGAGCTTTGCTTTGAGATTACTAATCGTAGTATCAGCACTGAGTGCCGAAGCTATATAAGCTTGCTCTGGAGTTAGTCCTAGTCTTTTTTGAAGGCTGGAAATTTCTGCATCGATTCCTGCCATTTCACGCCGGAACTGGCGTTGTTGCTGCTGGCTAGTCGTAATCGCTGAAACTAGACTACCGTCGATCGCGGCTTGAATTGCAGGTCGCTCTTGCTGACTGAAATCTTTGAGCTTTTCTTCTGCAACTTGCAGATCCTCTTCAAGTTTTCTTTTCTGGTCCTTTAAAACTCGAAGAGATGCTTCAATGTCTTTATACTTCGCCGTGAGACTTTGATGATGCAGAGCGTTGATCAGTGATTCAACCAGCAGCTTGGCCCGCTGCTCGTCATCATCCTGATATTCAATCAAAATCTTATTTGCTTGCTTGGAATCTTGCTTCAGCTTGACCTGACTGCGAAGGATATTTGGCTCAACCGTTTGTTTTTTAGATTTGAGGTTTTCAGTCACTAACCGAATCACTGGCTCCGATAGCAGCGATTCTGGATTGGGAACTTGCTGTTGTTCCATGGACGGTTGAGTTTCTTTTGTCGAATTCGTCGCCGTTGCAATCTGATAGACTACTGCTCCTTGAACCAGGAAAGCGGTTTGAGGCTCAGGTTGTACACGAGCAAATGCTCCTGCAATTGCTGCGGTCGCCGCAAAGCAGCCCAGTCCTGCCCATTTATGTCGATTCAGCGCTGCTAGATAACGCTTGAAAGATGAATAGCCTTTCATTGCCTTTACCACAATGAGGTTTATCTACTGGAATTATTTGTTTTCTTGGCGTTCAGAGCCAAAAACGGTGTTGACGCTATTTCCTGCTGAGTCGAAGAACAGCAAGAAGCCCAAAGTATCTTTGAATGGTTGTGTAATTTGACTGAATGTATGGTTCAGTTTGGCAATCCAGGTGCGATTAAGCACAACGACATCGTTATGTTCCAAAACCGGATTTTGTGAATGATCGCCGCTGAGGGTTTTCCTGGCATTAATGACGGTACTAACCGCTTTGCCTTCCTTCTGATCAAACCGCACTAAAAGCACTTTTTTTAGATTTACCCGCTGAACATCGGGTTTGATTCCAGTGAGTGCATCGAGAAAGTCGCTGCCGTTTTCCAACTGTAATCGGTTCACTCCGCTGGAATAGTCCAAAACGCGAACTGTAATCTTCGGTTGTCCAAGATTGGATTTAGAAAGTAGTTCGCGATCGTAACTCGCTGCCGCAGCAGTTAACGTCGGAATTTGAATGACATCCCCATCCGTCAACCGGAGGTCGGGTAGCTGGCTCCCCTCTTTGAGCGGTGTAAACAGGTCAATGCTCTGTTCAACCGCTGAGTCACTGCCGATATTGCGCCGAACTTGTACCGCTCGCAAATCTGCAAAACGGGTCGTACCACCTGCATCGACTAGTGCCACTGGAAGCCGTGGATCTTGGAGGGCATAGAAGCCAGGCTTAGCAACTTCACCCATGACCATAACTTTAACGGGTCTAGCCGTGCCCAAAACGATGCCAACTTGAGGATTAACAATGTATTCGTTGAGTTGATTTCGGATTTTCGCTTGCGCTTGCGCGATCGTCAGATCGTTCAGGCTGAGAATGCCTAGCAGCGGAGCGGATACGTTGCCTTGCCAATCTAGGGTGGCGTTGAAATTGAGATCTTTACCACGAGGTGAAACGCTGACGGCGATCGCATCTCCGGGACCTAAGCGATAGGAGCTAAAGTCGCCATCCTCAGAATCCTCTAAATTCTCTAAATTTTCACCGCTGGGCGGAGCAGGTGTGGATTCCTCAGGTAAATTTTGAGCAGGAGGATTGGTTTGATTGGGAGTTTCGGTGGATTGCTGCTTCGGCGTTTCTTGGCCAACCGCGATCGACAAGAAACTAAACAGGCTTAATCCCCACAGCAACCAAGACAGCGAAATGATGAGCACGGTTGAGCTGAGTTGCCGCTGAGTATTTGGTTTTGTTAGATCTGATTTTGGTGAATTGTTGGTTGAAGAAAGTGTATGATTCATCATGGTTACCCTCACAGCAATTCGGTTGATTATTTTCGATAACCGAGTCGAGGAATTAGTTTGGAATCAGTCTTCTGAGGCAATCGCAAGTTTTTACTTGCACTGATAGCGATCCTGTTTGTCTTTAATCGAGTTTCTGGTTGGGGACCTACGGTGTTTAGACAACTGCTGAAGCTTCTGTAGCAGGTGGCATTTAGGATCTAGGGTGAAAGCGAAACTCTATGCGAGGGGCGGCTGCGTCCCCCGCACCCCCTTCAGAAAGGTTTGGTGGTTGCAAGTGGGAGTCTGAGTTAATTACGCTAGTGCAGAGGTTAAAACTGCTGCACTTGGAGTTGATCGACTCAGCGATCGTGGCTCACCGTCAACTCCTTTCGGGGGATGTGGGGGAAGTCCCCCGGTCTAGTCTGCCAACGTAGCCAAGATTTGTATACACGGTAGCTCTAAAGCTTCTCAAGTGATTCCTTTGCCTCGGTCAACAAGTTGACGGCAGTTTTGCAACTCTCACTGGTTAACTCAATTCCATCTACCACTGTGAGACTGGCATCCTGAACACTGTCACCAGCAGTTTCTACTGCATTCGTCAGCTTATCCATAGCGTCCTCAAGTTCCTGAGCCACATCAGTCATCTGCTGAAAGAGAGCGTCTTGAGCAGCAGTAACTTGCCCCATTGTTTGCTCAACGGCTGCTTCGATTTCATCTCCAACGGTTGTTAGTTGTTCAGTGAATTGGTCTACCAATCCATCGAGATGCTCGTTTAATGCAGTCGTACCATCATTAATCGCAGAAATTCCCTGATCTGTATAATTGTGCAACGCTTCAGTGCGCTGCTCTAATTCAGCTTGAAACGTTCCCAATTCGCGATTGGCTTCTTGAAATGATTGCTGAGTTTGAGATGCCGCAGCTTCGACTTCTGCACCAATGTTTTTGTCCTGCAAGGCGCTGAACGCATCCTCAGCCTCTTGCACTTCTTGCTCAAGCTCAGGGCTAAGTTCGGCGAGTTTATCATCGATCGCAGCGATCGCCTCTTTGGTTCCTTCTAACTCCTGAGTTAGCTCATCCTGCGTTGAGTTGATCCGGTCTTTCAGTTGCACCAGCATTTGATTGACCGAGTCTGCTGTGCTCCCGAGTTCTCCCTTATTGCTGCTGATCTGCTCAATCAGCGATTGTGCCTGCTCGTCTAGTTGTGCCCACGCAGCTTCGATTTGCTGGCGGACTCGGGCAATTTCAGCTTTCGCTTCTTGCAAGCTAGTTTGAGTTTGCTCAGTTTCTTCCAGGATGGTTGATAGTTTGGTAGTTGTTTCTGCTGCTGCCGTTTGAAGATCTGTCATGACACGCTCCTATCTCTTTGTTGAATTGATCACGTCCTCAATCCATCACGTCCACGGCACCGCGAATTTGTCGGCTACTTCTTTTACATTGTCGATTCCCTTTTGAATGGGGTCGATCAGCTCTTCTAGCTGATTAATCAGTGCTTCCAATTCACCGCGCCCTGATGAAATGTTGCCTTCTGCATCTGCCAGCTCACTGTTTTTGTCTCGAATCGCATCAACAACGTGCTGAATTGCGCTCTCAACTGTTTCTCTGATCTCTCCAACGCTTTGTTGGGTTGTTTCCAGCAGTCGATCGACTTCCTCCTGAACTGTGGCTGTTTGAATATCAGAGAGTTTTGTTTCTAGCTCGTCCAGGTTTGAAAATGTATCCACAATCTCTTGAACTTTGCTGGTTACTTCCTGCTGAGTTTGCTCTAATTCATCGGTTAATTGCTGCACCTGATCACTCAGGGCTGTCTGGGTTGTATCAACACTCTGTTGCAGAGCATCGACTGCCTGACTGGTGATATCAACAGCACTATCCAATTGCTCCTGACCAGATTGCAGAATGCCTTGTGCTTGTGTTAGGGCGGCTTCAGCACCCTGGCCGGAGGCTGCAAGCTCGCTCTGTCCCTGTTCTAGCTGCCCTGTTAGCTCTGTCAACTTTCCTTGAGCTTCTTGAAGCTCAGCTGCTAATTCATCTTGGGCAGTTGTGATGTCGCTTTTGAATGACTCAAACTCACTCTCTAAATCTGCAACTTCTTCACCAATTTCAGTTTTGGACGTTGTCACTTCTGTTTGCAAATCATCTATTGCTGTCTCAATCTGGCTAAGCAGATTCGTTACCTGGTTTTGCATCTCATCCAGGCTAGTTTCTAACCCATCGGCTTCCTCCTGAATCGCTGTAACATCTTGAACCAAGAGGTTCAACTTTTCAGGTATTTCGGTTGCCATTTGCTCTAATGAATCTGTTGTTTCACTCATGATTTGAATATCTCCAATAACTTCAAGCAAATTCTGTTAATCTGCTTCTAAAAAACTCAATTTTTTGAATGGCGATCGCTCGGTTCATAGTATTGCTCCCTTCTGTGGTTTTGCCTATTTAAGTGAATAACTCCTCTGTTCAAGCAAAATTAATCTGCTCCCCCTACTTCTCACAGAACAGGAAGTTATGGTGGATGCCCAATCTCATTTAGAAAGCGCCGCAATTCAGTTATTTCATGATTAACTCGTCCCCGTTGTTCATACAAAACCTCTATTCCACGCTCAGATACTGTAGAAGGTGGGTTCCAAATTTCTGCTTCGAGAGCTTCACGAATCTTCCTCAAGCCTCCATAAGCCTCTTGTAACTCTCCTATATGGTTGCGTGGACTTCCATCTGGTCGTAGTGCTACAACCTCACCAGCTGCTTCTCTTCTTGCAGCGTCATAATGATTGTGACCAGGTTCCTTATTAATCTTCCCCAACACATTATCTCTAATATTCTGTAACTTTTGAATTGCTTCTGTGGCCCTATCGCTAAGCCCTGGATTTCTTCCAATGCCTGGCAAACTTCTTGTATCGTCAGCATATCTAGCAGCATCTGCAGCATTATCAGTATTCCTGAGAAAAAATGCCGCAGCAGCTACATTTGTACCAAGCTTTGCCACAGTGGCAGCGTCACCGACGAAAGGAATCGCACCAGCCGCTGAAAGACCTGCATTTACATAATCTCCTTCTGCTGCATACCAACCTGCATTAATCAAATCAGCAACACCACCAACAACAGGAATAAGACCTGCAACGTCTAAAATCGTATGACCAATATCGCTGATGCCTCCGGGGCTATCAACCGGTCTTTCTCGCGGTGGCTCCGGAGGTTGAGGTTCTTCTGTTCGTCCCGTATTTCGGGCTTCAGCCAACATATCGCTTGCTCTTTGATGATCGTTCCTTGCCGTATCAATGCGAGCCATTAAATCTGCTGCACTCATGATTGAAGGTTTCCTTCTTGTGCAATGAATAAATTTGAATCAGAAAATCATTTGTGCTCAATTTAGAAAGACGATCAGCCTAAGCCACCTTTGAGCATGTCATCGGCAGTAACCAGAGCATTGTTATGCAATAACGCCAGCTTGACGATTCGGATATTCAGAGCCAAGGTTTCTAAAAGCTGTTAGGTTGAGCGATGAAACTCAATCTACGCTTTACTAACTCACCATTTCCTCAACGATCGTATTCGCTGCCACCATTACTCTTTCAGCCGTTTCCACCTCTTGCACCAGTGGCTCCAACTCAGCAGTAACAGACAAGCCCGAAGTCATGACAGTCTGTGTCTCATCCACTTCGTTTATCAGCCCTTCGGCAACCTCATTAATCGTCTCTTCAGCGGCACTCTCAATCTCAGTTTGGAGTGTACTTTCACAGTCGTCAGCGAAATTCGAGAAGACTTGAGATGCATCCTCCTGATAGCCATCAGACGTTTCTGCAACATCCGTATTGAACGTCTCAAACAATTCCTTCAGGGTTGTCTCACAGTCATCAAAACCAGTTTGAATGTCATTCAATTGCTCCTGACTGAGGTTCTCACTTAATTCGTCGAACCCTGTTTCAACCGCTTCTTGATGATTGTCACTAATCTCACTCATCAGCGCATCAACCTCAGTCTCCAGCTCAGAGAACGAGTCAACTTGCTGCTGAAACTCAGAAATCGCCTGATCCAAGTTTTCAAACGCCTGCCGAGTTGTGGCGATCGCGCTTGTTAGCGCATCCTCCAGTTGAACAGTCGTGTCAGCCATCCCTGTCAATGCCTGCTCAACTTCCGCAGTCCCAGTTTCAAACTCTGCAATACTGCTCGCTACCTCCTGAAAATGGCTGTGAATTCCTTCGATCGCCTGCCCGTTTTCCTCCAGTGCTGACGTTGCTTCCGTGAGCACTCGTTGCCAATCATCCAATTCAGTGGAGATCTCACTGCTACCACTTTCAAGCGAGTCTTCTGCCTCCTGCAAGCTGCGATCGAGCGCATCCAAATGCGTTTCGATTTCAGACCCTTGTTGAAGACCCTCACTCTCTGCTTCCATCTCTGCACAGGCATTTCTAAATTGTGTGCAAGCCTGCTCCAGCAACGTTAGCAGCCGTTCTAAGCCTTCATTAGTCTCCTCGACAGCTTGGTTGAGTTCCATTGCCTCTGCCATACGGCTAGCTCCTTATGTGTTTAGAAACTGTGTTTAGAAACTGCTGACAAAATCACTTCAAACCCATTGATTAGACATCGAACAGTTAACTGAGCGTTGCCTCAACGTTTTCCAAAACTGGCATCATTTCCTGAATAATTGAAACAACATCGCCAGCCTGATCAATCACGTCGCCAAACTTGTCATTGATGCGCTCGCAATCGGTTGTTCCCGCTTCACCGACAGCCGATAATGCGGTGGCTAACTCCTGAGCTGAATTCACAATTTCACCATCAACTTCGCTGAACTTTTGATTAATCTCACTAATCGCTTCATTTGCGGCAGTGGTCAATGCAGTATTGACTTGAGTGAATTCATTACCGCTTTCTTGCACTAATTCATTGAAGTTTTCTTGCAGGGCTCGCAGCTTTTCCCCGATCGTCTCTGCCAGTCTGTCAAATTGCTCCCCTAAGTTTGTTCTGCGATCGGTGAGCTCGTCCTTAGTGCTGTCAACAGACTCTCGTAATGCCTCCAATTCTTGAGTGACACCGTCCTCCAAACCATCGACATCCGTCTCAAACTCCTTCGCTTGCTGAGTTAGGCGATCGAGCGTTGCTTGAACGTCTCCTGCTTTGCCATCAATTTCTGCCAGCATTTCTTCCGCACGACCTCTCACATCGCTCAGCTGGCTACGCACCTCGCTAGAAAACTCGTCCAGTTGGCTCTCTAAAGCCTCTGCTGTTTCTTGTAGTTGCCCTAGATTGTCCTTAGCTTCCTGTAGCTCGGTCTCCAAATTGTTCTGAGTTTCAGTGAGGCGGCCACTCACAGCTTCAAAGCTTGCCAGAGTTTCTTGCTCTTTAGACGCAATAGTTTCAAGTAAGCTTGTGACAACTTGCTCCACTTGATTGACTTCCTCTAGTGTGTGCTCCGCTTCCTGTGACAACGTTTGCATCTTTTCCAAGTTTTGATCAATTAAGGCGTTGAGATCTGACATATAGCAGTCCTAAAGTATTGGTGAATGGGAAGAGTTATGAAAGTACTTTCTCGATCCAAATAGGATTGTTGTAGTGTTAGACACCTACAAGCTTTTCAACAATCACTCTGTGATGATCGCCCGCTACGGAGCGCTGATCAGCGTAATGCGATCGAGGGCAGTACGATAGCGTTCTGAATTGCCAATCTGTTGATAAAACTTGGCGGCTTGTTTGAAGTCTGAGATGGCAGACTTGGTGTTACCGAGTTTGACTTGAAGCTCACCGCGATCGTAGAACGCCGCTCCAATATTGCTCCCACCCCAACCCTGATTGAGTGTGATTGCTGCAGTGAAATCTTCAAGGGCTGGCTGCTGCTGCTTGAGGATGGTATAAACCTGGGCTCGGTTACTATAAGCTAGTGAGGTCGGGTTAAGCTCGATAGAGCGTGAATAGTCACTTTTCGCGCCCTGGTAGTCTCGTAAAGAGCTTCTAGCAGTTCCGCGATTCAAATACAGCACTGCATTATTGGGATAGCGGCGAATCCCTTCGTTCAAGATCGTCAACATTTTCTGATAGTTGCCTTGTCTGAACTGAAGATTTCTTGCCAGAGTGTAGTGTCCAATTTGTTGACGTTGTTGAGCCACAAGTCCTCGCCGTCCTGGCAGATTGTTGATGGCAGCAGCGGGGATGGCAAAGTTGAGATTGGTGCCCGGATTGCCGCCTTGAACAATCCCAATAACCTGACCATCCTCATTCAGCAGAGGTCCACCAGAACTTCCAAAGCTCGCAGTTGCAGTAAATTGAATCAGGCCACTGCCGTCGATACGGCTGACAATGCCATCGCTGAGGCTTCTCTCTAAACCCTTGGGATCGCCGATCGCATAAGCTTTTTGGCCAATTTTGGGAGA
>NZ_JACJOD010000004.1 GCF_014695385.1 Trichocoleus sp. FACHB-46
CTTGAGATAAGTCGTTGGTGGCGACAAACTCCGTCCTGTTGGTAGAAACAGTGACTCGGAACAGTTTCACCTTCTTGTCTTTAGGAAAGCCCCGCATCTTGATGAGCTTGCCTAGCCATACCGGTAAGAACCAACTGCCAAAACACACCGCTCTTATAGTACCCAGCATGCTCTCTGACACAACGCACTTACTACAGCCAATGAATCACTACATACACGAGAAAACGAAGTAGATTGCTGTAGCTTCAGGTAAAGTGTCTTTATTTGCTAATTTAACTGAAGGCAAGGTCATAGAGTTGACTGATAAAAGCGTGCTCAAATCAATTGATTTACGCATTTGTCCCTGCTCTTAAAAGATTCTCAGATGTGGATTTGCCACAGGTATCACAAACGTAATATTTACTACCTCTAGAAGTTTTAACTCTACTCAAAATCCCGCCTTTGCACTTCAGACAGCCAACCACCACATAGTCACTGGCTGGCAGAGTCGCTGCAACGGCAGAATCAGGGTTTGCTGCATTACTTGCTGCCTTGGCTGCACCACTTACAGCCAATATCCCATCTGCTTTTCTACGTACTTCCAAGTAGGTTTCCAAGTCAAACTCAGCACTATCAAAACTGGGTAGCAAAAATAGTTTGGGAGAAATCGAATCAGCCACTAAGGCAATCCGTAACCGCTTGGCTTCATCCCCAATGGGGGCATTTTCTTTCTCAATCACTTCTCGAATTGCATCCACATTCGCTAGCAGCGATTTCAAGCGATCGCTACTGTAATAGTCAGAACCATACTCTTCTGCCCAGGCTCTAATCTTTGCTGCCTCCAGGATGATTTCAGTTGATTTTTTGCGGTCGTCGTTAGTCCAGCCTTTGAGGACTCTGGTGTTTACGGACTGTCCAGCAAAGATCCAGCCAATGTTAGCGTGCTCCCCGTCGTTGAAGATGGAGCGCATTTTGCTTGCAGATCCTTCTGCCGAAAAGTCCAGTGTGTTGTCGGCTTCGTCAATTACCCAAAGCTGAAAGAAGTGATCGACAAACTCACCTTTAGTAGGGTCACGGCGCATCTGGTAGTCCTGATAAATCTGGGCGATCGCCTTTTTACACTGCTCATCATTGCGGGCAAACAAGAAGGGTTCTAATGGGTAGCGCCCTTTGTCCTTCTGAGAAAAACCAGCATTGGGATAAGACACTCCAACTAGCAGCTTGGGCATTTTCATGCCATTGGGCACGTTGCCTTTCCGTCCCCCAATCTTGAGGAAATGGGCCACCATAACCGCCATTAAGGGAGTTTTACCTCTCCCCTTATCTGCAACCACGATCGCTAAGAAAGGTTGAACCTCAATCAGCCAGTTTCTAAGGAATCGCTATGTTTTAGTTATGCCCTTCATCTCCCATCGGCCCAGTAGGGGGATTTGTCCAACTGCATCCTAGTAGACACTCGAAGCCGTTACCCGCTAGGACAAACTTTCGAAGCTATGTGGGGTAGGGCAGGGGAAGGTGGCATCTGATCTAGAAACCAAGAGAAGTGATCGCTTCTCTTGCGTTTTGCCCGATATCACTTCTTGCCAATGCCCTCACAGAGGGTGCGATCGCTATCTTCTTCAGGTTTATTTTTGAGATAATGATCGATCCAACTACACGCTTTTCCTAGAAGGTTCTCTAGAACTTGTTGTGGGTCTGCTTGCAAGCTATCAGGAGGTAAGCTCCACAAAACTGCCGAATTTTGCTCTCTTGCCACCAGCAAATGTTGACCATCCGGGCTAAAGTTCATTCTGTAAATTTCGTGGTTTTGATTGATTGCTTTCAGTAATTGACCCTTGAAATTCCAAAACCGGATCATGTTGTCATTACTCGCTGTTGCGATCGTTTGCCGATCTGGGCTAAAACTGACCTGAAAAACTCGGTCACGATGGTCGGATAGAGTTTGGAGTTCTTGCCCCTTCAGATTCCAGAGCTTCGCTGTTCGATCGTCACTCGCCGTTGCTACTGTTTGACCGTCATGGCTAAACTGCACATCTTGCACTCGATCGTTATGTTTTAGCGTTACGATTTCCCGTCCCTGCAATGTCCAGAGCTTAGCCGTTCCATCTGCGCTCGCTGTTGCAATCATAGTGCCATCAGGACTGAAACTAACTTTGTGAAGAATGGCGTGATGCTTATCGAGTTTACGAAGTGCTTGACCATCTTGAGTCCAAAGATAAACCTTATTATGAGTCGCCGTTGTCAGAATAGGATACTTAGGATTAAAAGTTGGAGACCGTTGATCGCCAGGCAGTGTCTTGATAGTTATTCCAGCAAGACTCCAAATTTGAACGGTTGAGTAATCTCCGCTCTGCATAGCTATAGCAATTCTTTGACCATTCTGACTAAAACTCAGCGAACTCAACTTGACCTGGTAAGGAAGTTTGCGTCTGAAAATTGGCTTGCCATCTAAAGTCCAAAGTATGAATTCTTCATCTCTATTAACTGTTGCAACACTTGTGCTACCTGGATGAAAACCAATTGCTGGGAGCGGAAGATTAGGTCCTTTCAGGATTTTGGTTAGTTGTCCCTTCCGATGCCAGAGTCTGGCAGTACCGTCACCGCTTCTGGTAGCGATCGTCTGTCCATTCGGACTAAAAACTGCACCGTAAACTTGTTTTGTATGCCCAACCAGGAACTTCGAGTACGGGTTTTCAAGATTCCAAATTTTGACCACTGATTTACCACTCAAGGTCATGATTAGTGATGCATGGGGAATAAAAATCGCTTTGTAAACTGGATCATCATGTCGGAACGTTTGGAGCTTTTCCCCATTGAGCCTCCATAGAGTGACTGTACGATCGTTACTGGCTGAAAGAAAAGTTTGACTGTTAGGGCTGAACTGAATGCTGTTGACTCTACTTTGTGGCAGCGTTTGTGGTTTTTGCTGCTGACGGCTCCATAACAAAATTCCCTTCTCAAAGGTGAGTGCCAGTTTTTGACCATCAGGACTAAAAGTAAAGCCCGTAATGTCCTCAACCCTTTCGATTCGTGTTGAGCCTGTTTTGTTACCAGTCAGTCTCCGAAGGATGATCTCTTGCTGAGTAACGGTTGCGATCGTCTGGCTATCGGGACTAAACGTAGCTACCCTAACTCCAGCTTGCTTAATGGTTCTGATGCTTTTGCCTTGACTCGTCCACAGTTGAATCTGCCCATTTTGAGTCAGGGTTACTAACCATTGGCTGTTAGGGCTAAAACTAGCTCCTATCACATCACTGGTAAACGGCAAAGTTTTCAAGGGTTTGCCCTGACGATCCCAAAGCTTAACAGTTCTGTCTTGGCTATAAGTTGCAATGATTTGCCCATCGGGGCTGAAACTGTACTCCAAAATCTCATCGTCATGCTTAAGGGTATTGAAGGATTCACCCTGATGGTTCCAGAGTTTAACTGTTTGATCCCTACTGTAAGTTGCAATGGTTTGCCCATCGGGGCTAAAACTGACCTTAAGAACGTCGTCGTCGTGCTGTAATGTCTTCAGAAAGCGCCCTGTCTGGCTCCAAAGTCTAGCAGTGCCATCGGTGCTGGCTGTTGCAATCATCTTTCCATCTGGGCTGGCACTAATTGCCTCAATATCTTTTGTATGCCCTTCAAGGCGATTGTATTCTTTCACGCGATAGAGCGCTTCCCGCAACGCCTGAATCATCTGGCCACGGTCTGCGGCTTCGGGTTCTAAATTCCGCTGTCGTAAAGGTTGGTTTGCTCGAATCGCTTGAATTAATGCATCGAATTCTCGATCGGTTCCAGAATCCGTCAATGACAAAGACTCTCGAGCCAAGGTTGTGGCTTGCTCCTTCAGTGCATCCTCTGCTAAGGTCTTTTGCTGAATTGCTAACACTACACCAACTACCGCACCAACCAAAGCAGTACTCACCAAAGCAAGTAGCAACCTAAGAATTAAAACCCGTCGTTCTTCCGTTTTGATTTCATCACGAATGGCATTGCGGCTAGATTGAATAAATGCCTTTTGCAGCTCAGTTGGAGGTGGCTGTTTTTGATTACTCTCAGCCTCTCTTAACCACTGTTCTGCGATCGCGAATTCGCTTCCCCGCAACAGCAAGTCAGCACTTTTATCTTTCTCGTGCCATGCGATCGCCCGCTGCGACCATTTAGTATGATTGTGTAAGTGTTCCCTGTCCGTCTCCAGGGTTCTCACCAATTGTCTAAAACTGGCTTGAAAATCCCCTGAATTCTGGCGAAAATCAATCCACTGCACCTTCGCTAACTCCGGATGTAGATTATCTGGATTCACCTCTCGATGCAGCACCGTGACAAACCGCTTATTCATTTTCGCTGCGTAGTCCACCTCATCCTCGCAATACTGGGACTCCACCGAGCGGGGCGAGAGGATAAATAAGAAGTTGTCACAAGCTTGGATCCCCTGCTTAATCTCCTGCTGAAAGTCTGCTCCCGATGCAATACTTTCCTGGTCCAACCAAGTCATTTTTCCCTGAAGTTGCAGTTCATCATTCAGCTTGCGGGCAAAGTCCGCATCCGCACGAGAATAGGAAATAAACACATCCAACGACTCAACGGGCGGTTGTCGCAAACTTTCAGCAATCAATTCTTCCATTAATGCTGTCGGTGGGTGAAGCATTCTCTTAGTTGCCACCTTCAGCCAAGTTTCAGCACTCCGCAAGTTATACCCTCGCAACAGAATGCTTGGATTCTCGTGCTGCCACTTCCACTTCAACGCTTTGGTCAGCAGAACTTTATGCTCGTTATAGTAAGCTTCATCCTGATGCAGAATCCGCAGCAGTTGGCTCTCATCCAGATGATAATCTGCTTCTTGTACATTGTCCGCTAGGTCAATATAGTGCAAGCCCCGCAGCATCTCGGGTATTTGTTCCGGTGGTGTTGCTCTCACTAATACAGGGATTATCCGCTTATTGAGTGATAAAGCATACTCTAATTCTTGCCGAGCAAACTCCGACGTTACCGATTCAGGCGAGAGCAGATACACCACATTATCCGCCTGTTCAACCCCCCGACAAATCGCCTCTTCAAATACTTCTCCAGTTCGAATATCCGTCCTATTCGTCCAAACCGTGATGCTTGCTCGCCTCAAACTGTTACAAATCTTCTCCATCGTCGCCCTATCTGCATCGGCATAGGAGATAAACACCTGCGTCATCAAGTTATTGGTATTCTTAATACTTTCGGTAATATATTCGCAGTGCAAATCAGTGGGGATACAAGGTGGTTGCTCGTCTTTAAACCGTATCTTGAGCCAAGATTGAGCCTGCTGTTTTTCTTCTCCAATTAACAGGCAACTCGTTTGTTTCTGATTACGCTCCCACTCCAAAGCCTTGGCTAACAATTGAGTATGCTGTTGAACATAATCCTCATGTCTTTGGATGACCTTAATCAAATTGGCAAACGACTTCTCAAAATCGTCGATCCCCTCCTGGAACTCCAGTCGCTGAATTTTGCGGATAATCGGATGTGTTTGCTCCTTCAACTCGTCGGCTTTGACATGCAGTAACGGGATGATGCGTTTATGGCACTGAACCGCCAGTTCGATTTCTTTGCGGCAGTAGGAGGATTTAACCGAGTGCGGCGTAATGATAAACAGAAAGTTATGTGCCTTCTCGATTCCATCATCAATTTGAAGTTGATAGTCTACGCTATGAGGAATATCTCGTTTATCAAACCAAACTTTAAGACCTCGTTCAGTTAATTGTTGGTACAGCTTCTCGGCAAAGTCCTTGCTATCTGCTCGTCCATAGGAAATGAAGGCATCGAAAAACTTTATCATTTTAGGCACCCACACAAAGTAATAGATCGAGAACTTCGACAGGCGTTGAGACGATGAGATTATCTGTGTTTCGAAGAGGGAACCAAAAGGGCAATGGCCGGAAAGTGCACGGTTGAACACTATGCACTTTGCCTAGAAATATATCAAATGAATTAAGGGAGTGGATAAGCTGGGTTCAGTATAACTACTACTTAGGTGACATACCTTTCAAGGATATAATCCCGTGAGCTGCAATACATTCAAATGGAAAAACCCTTTAAGATCGCCATATCAAATGGATTAATGGCACCCGCCATTCAAGTTCAGTCTCTAGAGGACTTGCCCGCTGCTATGCGTGAACTTGCTCTTCACAGTCCGTGTCCCATCCTAGTAATTGTGGGTGGTGCAAGTAGGATGAGCGAGGCTGATCTAGCCCGTCTAAGAGCGTTATTTGTAAAGGTACTGGCTCCGCTGGCTGAAGAACTGGGTGCGTCTGTAGTGGATGGCGGAACGGATGCTGGCGTCATGCAGATGATGGGTCAAGCTCGTGCTGAGACAGCCGCTACGTTTCCCTTGATTGGTGTAACTCCAGTTGGAAAGGTGGCTCTTCCCGATCGAATTTCCGCCTCTAAAGTTACAGCATTGGAGCCGAACCACACTCACTTTGTCCTAGTGCCCGGTTCTAACTGGGGTGATGAATCGCCCTGGTTGGCTCATATTGCAAGTGTGCTGGCAAATGGAGCGCCGTCGGTCACAGTGCTAGTTAACGGCGGAGAGATTGCCTGGAAGGATGTGTCAGAGAACTTAAAAGCTAATCGACCATTGCTTGCTATTGCTGGTAGTGGTCGATTAGCTGATACACTAGCAGGCGAGCTGCGTGGGGAAGCAACTGATGAGCGAGCGAGGGAGTTGGTTGCTTCTGGGCTGGTGCGAGCGATTGACTTAACGGAAAGTTTTGATAGCCTGACTCGATCTCTCAACGAAATGTTTTTTGTTCGAGGGTGAATGCCTGAGGAAGTTATCCAGAAACCGAAAGGAGTTTGACATGTCTATCTATGACAAAGCAAACAAAAAGGCTGGACCGTATAAACTCCTGGCTCTCGACGGTGGTGGCATCCGTGGGCTAATTACGCTTGCGGTATTGGCTGAAATTGAAGCTAGCTTGCGAGAAGCCTTAGGTCGCGACGAGAGTTTTGTCTTAGCTGATTATTTTGATTACATTGCAGGTACAAGTACGGGTGCGATCATCGCAACTGCCCTTTCCTTGGGTATGTCTGTAGCAGATATTCAGAAATTTTATAGGGAAACTGGTGAGAAGATGTTTGCCAAGGCGTTCATCCTCAGACGCCTCCGCTACAGGTACGAAGATGAAAATCTCTCAAGTGAGCTTAAGAATGTATTTGGAGAGGATACCACCTTCGGTAGTGAACGTCTGAAAACTCTTCTGATGCTGGTAATGCGTAACGCCACCACAGACTCCCCCTGGCCACTCTCGAATAACCCGCACGCCAAATACAACGACCCTAAAAGACCAAGCTCCAACTTGCAACTTCCCCTTTGGCAGCTTGTCCGAGCCAGTACTGCCGCTCCAGTTTTTTTTCCACCTGAAGTCATTCAGTTAGCTGGCAAAGAGTTTATTTTCGTCGATGGCGGTGTGACTCCCTATAACAACCCAGCATTCCAACTCTTCCTGATGGCCACTCTCGAACCCTATCAACTGATGTGGCCCTCCGGGGAGAACAAGATGCTGTTGGTGTCGGTCGGTACTGGCATCACCCCTAACGTTAATCCAGAACTTAAAGCCTCTAGTATGCATCTAGCCTATAATGCAGAGACTATCCCGCTCGCACTTATGCTTGCTACCCAGTACGAACAAGACTTTCTGTGTCGCATTTTCGGCAAGTGTTTGTTAGGCGATGCTCTTGACCGGGAGGTAGGTGACCTGCTGGAGACAAAGGGACCTATGGAATCAAAGCTTTTTACATACATGCGCTACAATACCGAACTGACTCGTGAGGGCTTGGATAAGTTAGGTGGATTGGACGATATTAGACCTGAGCATGTCCAGTCGATGGATTCAGTGGAGCATATGGCTGAGCTGGAGCGCATAGGACAAGCGATCGCTAAAAAAGTAAAACGGGAGCACTTCATTAGTTTTTTGCACTCACCCTGATGCTTGACGAGATGCTGCCATTCTTCGATCGCTTTACGCCAAATGGCTATAGAACGGGAACCCTGACTACAGGACTAGACTGACCATCGCTTTGGGTCAGGTTTGAGGATCAATTATATAAATTAAGCAATGAACTATCCCGTCCGCTTGCAGACGGGATAGTTCAATTTATCCAGAATTGTCAGAATTACATTAATTATCTAGAACACTGATCTCAGCTATTTGTCTTTGATAAATTTGTAAAAATAGATGTCAAACTGCATACATTGTTGACTTGGTATTCTGCGTACCCGGTTCAACATAGGAGCGCACCAGGCACCATTTGGGGTTTGCATTAGTCTCCATACGGGTCTTGGAAACTGCCATCTTACTCCAGCCAAAATTTGACTACATAACCCTTCGACCCACTGTGACTGGGAGTGAGGGTATGCTTCTCGCCATAGAGTTATTAAATCGTTGAGCTTCGAGCCTCTTTCAAAGCTTGGAACATTAAAGAGTTGCTCACAATACTTATCAGATTCACTAATTAGGCAATTGTTCTGAATAATCTCATTCACATCCTGAATCGTTTGCTCTTCCCATGCTTGGCAAACTTGTTTTGCCTGTTGTAAGGTAATCTCAAGCTGTAAAAATGGATAAGCGGGCCATTCTTCAGAAAGCTCCTCTCTTTCAGGAGGTAGTACCTGCTGCATATCTTGAAAGAAACGAGCGGCAGCGGCAATGACTTCCTGACCATTTGGGTGAAAATCAGTAACACAATCTGAGCGGTCAGGAAAAAAATCAGAACTAGTTAAGAATTCATTGGTAAATCTTTGAATATCTACTAAACTACGAACGTTAATATTCACTTGGTCGTGGAACAAATTATGGGAGCTACCTGAGCATTGAAATAGAATAATTTTCGTGTCCGGACTCTTTGGATGCGTAGCTACCCCACACTCCCACATACAGTAGCTCCAATCTTGGTCTAGATGGGTATACAATAAAATCAATACATCTGTTTCCCATAAAGCTTTTTTTAACTGCTGATTTAAGTTGCTACCAGATTTAGGTCCATCAGCCCAAGGAGAAGATGATTGGAAGACATTGATCCGACCTCCACTTCGGTCGCTGATGAATAATCTGATTACATCTGCAATCTTGCTGTCTACGTGCTTATGACTAATGAAAAGAGTAGGTTTAGAGTTAGAGGAATTGCTGTTCATATATTTTTGCAGTTCTAATGTGCAATCTTAAGTATTAAAAGTTGACTATATAAACAGTTAAAGATTTGTTAGAATTCAGACATTTTGTAACAGAGCGATTCAATCCATCCTTTAGTTCATGCTAGAGACTGTAATGAAGCTTTGCTAGTACCTTTGAGGTACTCTTTAGAAAGTCTTTGTAAAAAAGAATCAAGCAGTTCTTGATTTCTATCTCCGTCAGTTCTGAGTTAATCGCCGCAGCATCAGTCGAATCTTCACCACGTCGCCAATTTTACGTTTTCTTTTGTGGCGGTGGTTGTGGCCTGGGAGAAGTTGGTGGAGTTGATGATGGGCATCAATCTCGTCTTTGCGTTCCTGCATAATGCGTTCAATCACTCTTTGATTGGTGCTGAAGTTCTTCAATCCGTTAATGGTGATCGCCCACTTGAGGTCATGAAGCTGGTTGGGGAGGTTGTTGTGCTGGATGATGGCATCGATCGCCTGATGAACGATCGCATCAGCTTCGCCAGTTTTGTATTTGCGAGGTTTGCTTTCTTCAGTGTTTGTCTTCTCTGCCGTATCTATCGCTTGGTCAGCGATCGCGGGTTGCGTTGTTGGATCTGACCCTGGTACTGGTGCTGGGAGTGTAGTTGTCCCTGGTGGAGCGATCGCGTTTTGCTCCGTTGCCTGTTGAATCTGTGGTGTTTGAGCCTGGAGTTGAAACTGAACGAACTGAGCCATGACATCAAGCAGCTTGTCGAGTTTAGATTCCAATCCATTTGCTGTTGGCTGCTCCAGAGACAAATTGTTTATGAATTCAGTAGATTGGATTGGTTGACTAACTTCACTTTCCTCTAAAGGCTCTAGTGCAGTCTCATTGGTTTCAGGTCTAGAAGCGATCGCGAGAGTTGCCTCAACTTCATCGGGAGTAGTGATCTCTTCCGTTTCTACGAGAGCGATCGCCTCGACGGGTTCCACCTCCATTGCTTCACCAACTGTCGTCTCTTCTAATTCAGCCATCGTAGCTTTCGCGGCCAACTGCTGTAGAGACCAAGCCACCCAAGCAGACATCTTGTCGGGTTGAAGTTTGCCGTCAAAGTGTTCGAGAATGTGAGCGATCGCCGCTTGGTCGTCTTTCCAGATTCTCAGGCTCGTGCGCTGTGATCGCCGCCGTTCCCCAATTTGAGTGCCATCTGTCCGATCCTGAAACGGAGCAATGGGCTGAATACCGCCCAAGCCCAGCTTAATGCCCTTACGTTTGCCTGCATACTGAGCAATCACAGAGTCTGCAATCTCAAAATCGGCATAATGACGAGAAGCGGCGAGCGATCGCCTCAGTTCTGGATTGTGCTCATCAAGCACAGCATAGTGACCTTGAATCGCGGCTCTAAACTCCACTGGGTCTACGCGAGGCGGACAGTACCAAAAGATGGCGATCGTGGCGTAGACCGCACGAAACAAGTGAGTGTAGAGGTTGCCTCCAGCTCTAGGAGGCACCAGGTCCGAGAAGTGGCGATCGCAAGCCGCCGCCACAGCAGGACCAAAGCGAGCATTCACCTCTTTGGCTGGTAGCTCCTGCGTCTCCGGCAACTCCCGTCTAATCTTGGCTAACGCCTTACAGACCTTCTCCGAAGTCGTCAACGTGGGAATCTCAAAACTGAGCGTTTGCGTTTCTCCCCCACGTTTAAGCGCCCCAGTAAAGACCACACTCCAGCGCGTCTTGGGTTCAAACTTAGCCGTGGAGAGCAGCTCACTGGAACGTCTGCCCGTTAGTACCGCCAAAGCCGCAGCCACCTCTGCCCACTCCGGCGACTCCAGCAAGCGAACAGCGGTTGCCACAATACCATCAGGATTGTGCAACGGCTTCACATCTTCATTGCGCTCTGAGACCGATCGCTGCTTCTCATCATTGAGCTGAGTGTATTCCTCAGCCGAGAACTTGATATAGTCGAGCGAGAAATGGTCTTCTCCCAAGTGGTCTTTAATAGCTCTACGAGTTTGGTCCATCAAACTCTGCTGTTGGTTGAGGGCTTCAGCTCCGCGATCGGACCACTCTTGCCGCATGCGAGCAGCGAGTTGTTGAGCCTTAGCCCTGCCCCGAGGAGAATCAGATAGCTGAGCGATCGCCGGGAGATAGTCATTGTCGATCAAATTAGAGAGCCAAGCACGTTTACCCATATCCGTTCTCCAGATTGCATTGCTTATCAGTTGAATGGGATAGAAAAGGAGATAAACATAGTCTCCCAAAGAGCGGTCAGAAGTGATGTCAGAAGACTCGTCCACCAGGACCACAAAGAACCAAGAACCTAAAGAGAGAAGCTTGCCCTACTAAAGCTGCGATCGCCTGCTCAAGGGCTAACTGTGGGCTAGTAGGGAGTTAGAGGAACATAAGACCAGCGATCGCCAGCTTAGTAGTTGATGACTGCTTAGTGGAAAAGGAGAAGAGATTAAAGTTTACGATTGTCCGCTTAGTTGTGTGTAGCTGCCCAGGAAAAAGAGAGAAGATTGTAGAGTTTGCGATCGCCTGCTTAAGGGTTAAGTGCTGGTTTCTAGGTTGGTTTCCAGAACAATAGAAGAGGCTGAGATTAGCGATCGCCAGCTCAACCAAAGAAACCAATAAAGATACAAAAGGAGAGAAACTCACAGCAGATTTAGAGAGCGTGGGCCTTGATAGCATGGAATTGCCTCTCATCGGTAGAGTATCCAATTCAATTAGTTGAAGCAGCTATCTTTTTGGATTACATATTCATTCTACTTCAATCCAAATTCAAAATCAATATGCAATCCATACTTTATGCAATTCAAACCAATAACCTAGGCGATTGGATGGGCGATCGGACTAAATAAGTTAATTGCTACAAACCTAACCCCAGAAACAATTTAGCTAACCTTATCAACGCAAATTCATAGATAACTCAATTGATTTAGATTGCTTATGCCCATATCTTTTAGAACGAATTGGATAAACTAATCCATAAAAAATCCAAATGAATATGAGTAATTAGATTGGATATTTTCATAATTTGATATGGATATCTAATGAATCGGATTGGAGTGAAAAGGCGATCGGCCTATGCTAACCAACAACTAAAAAGGCTATAACCCATATACAGAGGCAGTTACAAGGTTGCCACAAAGGTGCGATCGCCCACACCCCCAAGAAGTAATGCAATCCAATACATAACATATTTAAATGGATTGGATAATATTTGAATTGCTTATAGGAAGCGATCGCTAGTAGGGTGGGAAGCGAAGCAGTTCTGAACTGCTTCGCTTCC
>NZ_JACJOD010000005.1 GCF_014695385.1 Trichocoleus sp. FACHB-46
ACAAGTCTGTCTATCGTCAACGGAATCAGGTGGAGCGCTGTTTCAATCGCTTGAAGCAAAACCGTCGCATTGCAACGCGCTATGAGAAAAAAGCTGAAAACTACCTTGCCATGATGACTCTAGCCTCTATCATGATGTGCCTGTAGTTTTAAAACACGCCCTAGTACCCAGGAGTAGATAGTACCTGAAGCAGAGTTGCGAATGACTGCACCGAAGCCCCAAAGAATAACTAGTACGATGGGGATATTTAACAATACAAATAGCTGAATACCACCAGGCAGTGCAAATAGATTCCATTCATGCCAATATGCTGCTTCAATTTGATGACAGAGCAGCACGGTTGCATTAGCCAAATAGATGTTTTTATAAAGCATTACTACTGTTTCCAGTACAGGCCAAAAGCTTGGATAGTGAAGTTTAACGGTTCAAATCAGTTCAAGCCAAGGTTTTAACCCCCAGGAGATTACAAAATTGTTCCAGGCGTTTGAATCCGCTCGCCATCGAGCTCTCTTCGGTATCTGTCTCTACATAGGGTGCCGCATCAGTGAGACTTGTTCAATGCTGGCGACGGATGCTTATGACGCAGTAGGCGTCAGGGTAAAGATTAGCCTGCGTAAGGCCAATACAAAGGGAAAACAGGAACGCGGCAATTTCCGGTCAACTGCGTTCTCAAGAGTTACGTGGAAACGTGTCAAACGAGCGTAGGCAAGCAGTATCTCTTTCCCAGATGGCACGAGCAGGGGAATGTCAATCCTACAGGTGTTTCTGCTTGAAAAAGCCATACCATTTGTCAGAGAAAGTAATTATCTAACACTGCGCCTATGGTTTACTGATATAAAAATTGTTGTAAGTCAACCGATGAAATTCCGCGGGAGACGTGCGATCGCCTAGGGCTGGTGAGAATTAGTAGCCTCAGTTTCAGACAAACTGCTTTGATGACCTAAATGAACAGCGCGAGGGCACGACTACAGCGGTATTTTGAGGTTTCGGAAGTACAACTGGAGGGGCGATCGCAGCTTTGAGCTTTATACAGTAGCTAAGAAAAAGCAATCGCGGGAAGGTTTTTGCCTTGCTCTGGCGGAACGCTTTCATCTTGCCTTATTGATTTTTTTCTTCTTAGAGAGGATTTAAATGAGTTCAGGTTTCAGCCATAACAGGGCATCTATTGAAACTATCTGTCGCTGACAATCTACGTCTGTCACTGCCCACTGAAACGGCTCTCCTCGCTTTTGCAATTCAGCCTGAATCACTGCTTCCAACGCTAAAGCTGAATCTTGTAGAGCTACTTCTATTGTAATTAAGTACGCTGACATACCTTGTCATTCCAACGCTTGCTCGCTGCTACATTGTAGGGGTGGCCCTCTGCCTCCAGAAGCAACTAAAGAAAGATTTCACTTGTTCTCAGCCGACTCCTAATCCTAACCTCCAACTCCTTCATTTCCTAGTTTGAGCCAACGAACTGATTCGACCTCAACGATTCTTATGTCCTCATCTAGAGATTTTTCCCTTGGACCATCCGCTCGACAGGCCAGGGTTTTACTGGTTGAAGATGAGGCAGTGATCCGCGATACAGTCGCTCTTGCCTTGCAAGCAGAAGGATTTCAAGTTGTAGCCGTCGAAGATGGTCAGCAAGCTCTTGAACAGGTGCAGGGCTCTACATCTGCACAAGGCAATGGCGATGAAGCATTTGACCTCATTGTTCTGGACCTTCTGCTCCCGTTTATCAATGGATTGGATGTATGTCGCTTCATTCGTCAGCAGAGCAATACAACTCCAATTCTGATCCTCAGCGCCAAAATGGCAGAGGCTGACATTGTTGTGGGCTTAGAAGTAGGAGCGGATGACTACTTGACGAAGCCTTTTAGCCTGAAGGAGTTCATTGCCCGATGTCGAGTGTTGCTGCGGAATTATCAAGATTTTAACCCTCAGCTAAAAGAAGAAATCTTGAGCTTCCAAGACCTAGCTCTCAACAAGCAGCAGTGTCAAGTCACGCTACGCGGCGAAGCAGTCACGCTCTCTCCGAAAGAGTTTAGTCTTTTAGAGGTGTTCATGCAGCAGCCAGGTCGAGTGCGATCGCGCGAGGATTTGATTGAGAAGGTGTGGGGTCTAGACTTTATGGGGGATTCTAAAACTGTCGATGTTCACATTCGGTGGCTGAGAGAAAAAATAGAGGCTGACCCTAGCAATCCTCAGTACCTTATTACAGTGCGAGGGTTTGGCTATCGATTAGGTTAGTTGGTAACGCCACAAGGTAGTCAGCAGCTTCTTCAAGGGCTGCTTTTTACACCTCCTCGAATGCCATCTGCATTGCAAACGAAGCAACCCACCTGTATTTTATTTTCTCACGTAGAGAATAGAGTAGTTAAGAGCCTATAAGCTGGCTAGCGATTGCACTATTCATAGCGAAACGTGGAAGATGACCTAGAGGAGCTACTCGCTCAACAAGCTCAAACGATCGCCAAGCTCAAGAAAATATCGGGTCAGATTCGTAGTCTCCTGAGCCTATTTCAAGACCTGAAGCAAGAACAGGAATTGCAACACCCTCTTTGCGGATGTTGCGGCGAGAAGTAAGACAAGTAGCCCCAGCAAGTAGAAGCTAATTCACGAGTCATCACTGACACCTAGACGGGGATTGCGATCGCCTGTTTTCAGCTGGCTAAGGCTAGACCTCACTCTCATAGGCATTGCTAACGCAGATTTACAGAAAATTGTTCGCGCACTTTTAGTGCTGATGATCGGGTTTATATTAACCTTTTACTTTGTCTGTCTTTACTCCTCTAATCCCAGGCTGAACCGTTTTAGGATCAACTGCTTCCACTGGAAAACTCATTTGGTAAATGCCCCGTGGGTCGTAAAAGCAATCATGAGGTCTCAGAGTAAAGAGACGCCGTGTATAGACACCGGGCTCAAGTTTAATTGCTGGCTTCAGGACAGAGTAGCCTACCACTGTTTGCCCATAAATCTTTGGTGGAGGACAGTAGGGCTCGGCTGTAGACTAGGTCTCTTCTCGGATATAGTCTATGTTGCTGATGTCTTGCAGCCAGACAATTTCGGATTCAGCTTTAATCCCTACCCCACGCATAGTTTGCCTACTCAATCCCCAACTGAGTTTTATCTTAAGTTCTCAAGGGCACGCGAAGGACTCGTCAATCATATCTAGCGTTGATGCAAAGGGACACCAAGGAATTTGTACCGATTTGATGCAGGGCCGTTAGGTGGAGTCTGATACAAGGTAAAGTAAAATCAAGTTTCAAAAGGTAAGCGATCGCCCTGCTAGGTAGAAGTAGGAGCGATTGCTTTTTATGGAAGCCGACCCTGGCGGTTTTGCAGACCAGCGGAGTGGGTGACTGCTCCGCTGAGTTTAACGCTATCCCCTAATAGCTTCTCTAGTTCAATTCCTTGTCCTAAAAGTATTGCTGTGGCACAGAAGTAACCCCCGCAGTCTCCTCCTTAGTCAAGATTGCTCATCTGAGGGGGATCAGCAAGGATGAATAGCAAGTCGTGGAGTTGCCTGTTCCGGATTGGGTTGGTTCGTGTCAAACGAGTTTAGTTGGTCGATGGAGCGTAAAGAACTTTTGTTTCGGGCCGAACTGATTCATCGAGCCATACCTGAGGGCCGGGCCGCACAAGTGGCTAAGCTTCTGGCTGCTGATACACCAGATGAGTTATTGACGGCTGAAGAGCAGCAACTTGTGGATGAAGTTTGTCGATTGTGGTTGAAGCGACGCAGTCAAGGTCGCTTAATCGGGCTATCCTCAGTTTTGTAAAATTTCAAGCTTTAGCAGGTCTGTAAGATGCCTAAACTAGCGAGTTCTTACTTTGTCTATTGCCGCCTTCTTAGCGATCGCCAGTATGTCACTGCTCCTAGGACGGCCCCTAAGAATGGGACAGCCCCAACGGCTAAAACGGCCCAGCCAGCTACGGAAGATGAAACGGGATAACTGCAACTCGCAGGTTCCTGGTTGCAAAAAACTGCGACGCTAGCTACCAAGACTAGCGGTAAGAGGGTAACAAGCCAACCCCCTAGCGTACAAGAGAGAATCAAATTTGCTTCATCATCGTTCCTAGAGTTTCCCAAGCGGTAGACCACAAAACCGAGCAAGAGGGCACAATATAGCCCTGTCAATGCTCCAACGACTGCCGTCAAGGTCAGGTAAGCCAACCCCAATTTGGAAAGTGCTCCCAATAAAGCAATCAGTTTGAAGCTTAGCCACTCGCTATAGATAAGTCTATGCATACTTCAACAGCAAGTATTGAATATCATGCATTTAAGCGCGAGTTCAGTGTTCTCACTCACTTCCCAGCTTCTTAGTTTTGTCAGTCAAGCAGGGTGATCATGCCTGCTTAGAACTCTTATCTCTTTGAGCCTAACCTTCCAAGTCGCAAGAACAATGTCATACCCCTTGCAGCGGCAGCAAAATGACAAACTTTGTGCCCTGTCCCACTTCTGAAATCACCTTGATTTCTCCTCGATGCTTTTCAATAATCTGGTAGCAAATAGAGAGCCCTAGCCCTGTGCCTTTACCAATCGATTTTGTTGTGAAAAAAGGATCAAAAAGCTTCGCTTGAACGTCAGGTGACATGCCTGAACCGTTATCACAAACCTGAATGGAAACGTGATGCTGATCTACTTGCTCTGTGCGAATGGTGATGCTAGGGACTGAAGGCTGGGCATGGAAAACTGAGGCTTGAGCGTTGTTCATACTGCATGCCGTATTGGTCACCTGGTATTCTTCTAGTGCGTCGATCGCGTTTGCAATCAAATTCATGAATACTTGGTTAAGCTGGGCTGGATAGCATTCTACCAATGGCAAAGCTCCATACTCCTTAGTCAAGTGAATGCCTTGCTTCAGACGATTATCGAGGATGAGCAGTGTATTTTCGATGCCTTCGTGAATATCAACAGGTTTCATTTCGGCTTCGTCTAGCCGAGAAAAATTGCGTAATGACAATACAATTTGCCGAATGCGTTCCGTCCCCATTTTCATAGAGGCAAAGAGCTTAGGCAGATCTTCCTCAATAAAATCTAAGTCGATCGCCTCAACGTAGGTTTGCACAGCCGCCGTTTGATGTGAGTTTTGTTGCCGATAGAGTTGAATCAACTCCAACAAATTCTGGGAGTATTCATCAGCGTGTTTGAGATTTCCGTGAATGAAATTGACGGGATTGTTGACTTCATGGGCAATACCAGCCACTAGCTGGCCCAAACTAGACATTTTCTCACTTTGAATCAATTGGGATTGAGTTTGTCTAAGTTCTTGCAGGGCTTCAGTTAAATCTTGCGTCCGCTCCTCAACCCGCTTTTCCATTGTCTGACGAGCTTGCTCTAAGGCACTGGTGTATTCTCCAACCCACTGCACTAATTGATTCAATGACGTTGCCAGTGACCCTACTTCATCCTGGGTGCTAATTGGGCTTTGCAACTTAAAGTTAGACTCTTGAACCACTGCTTTAGCAAACTCGGTCACTGATTGAAGCGGTCGGGCGATCGCGCGTGAAGTAGTGACCGCTAGCCTTACTGCCATGACAACCGAGAGCAGCATACTGCCCACAACAATTTGCATCCGCAGTGCTTCAGCTTGTGCCACCTGAGCGATCGCTTGCTCATGTTGCGCTTTGGCCTCAGCTTTAAGCCGAGTCAAGCTCTCGGTCAAGCGGTCTAGCTCAATGTTGGTTTTGCTGGAGGACGGGTTTGTTAGCGACGCTAGAAGCTGTTGTTGTGCGGCTGCTATTTCTGTTGCCGTTAAATCTGTAGGCTGCAACTGCTGCCACAGAACTTCTGTCAGTTGCCGATAGGCCTCAATGTGAACGGTATAACTTTTTGCTAAGTCCTTTGATGCTTGGGCATCAATCGCTAATGCAGCAGCATGTTGATCGGTGAAAGACTCAAATTCGACGAGCAGAGCTTTCACCTGATTCATTGAACCCAGAAACTTGGTTTTTTCATAGTCAAACCAGACCGATTCTCCCAGCACCCCCATCAGCCGTTGCGGATGAATCCTAATCAGATTAACCGTGTTCTCTAGCTCACTCAAAAGGTGTTGCTGCTGGTTTGTAAGCGCTTGCTGTTGCTGGGCTTTTCCCTGATAGTAATTTCCGCTCACCAACCCAATGGTTGTGCCCAAGACGGCGATACCAATTGACAAAGCATAGCCAGCACTGATTTTGTGTGCAACGCTCCAATGCTGGCTCAGCCGTTTGAGCAAAGGCGTTTGTTGAGTGTACTCAATGGCGGAAAGTACAGAAGGGCTGTCCGTTCTTTTTACAAAACGTTGGATTGCTTGAAATAGCATAGAAAGCTAGCCTTATAGCTGGTTGCAGGCAGCGGAGTTGGCATTTAAGCAAGATGGTAAAAAGTTGTCTCGATCAAGAAACAGAGTTGCCCTGTCCAATGGCTTTATAAACATCACGAATCATGTTGTAGTCGGTGTCATTCACCTGCACCATCCTGGCCCCCTCAAACTTGTTGCCATCCGCAGGGGCGATCGCCTTCAATATCCGGTTCTGATTTTGCAATAGTCGCTGCTGAATTTGCTCCACAAAAGCTGGATCGAGCTGGCTGCTTGCCACAAATGGATCAGCCGGTAAGGTAGGACCCTTAGCCAGAATGGGAAAGTCCTTTTCAGACAGTCCGTTAGACTTGAGAAACTTGTCATAGCGGCTGACCGAGCCACCCCAAGCAGCAACGGTACCTTTCTGAAGCGCCGGTAATCCTTGCTTGCCCAAGAACTGAATTTTGAGGTCTGTTTTGGGATCTAAACCGGCATCAATCAGTAGTTTGGTTGGGCCTAAGTGACCACTGGTTGAACCAACGTCCCACAGGGCGATCGTCTGACCACCTTTTAACTCTGCAACCGACTGAATTCCGCTGCCTAGTTGTGTTGCAATGACACAGTAATACTTCTGACGCTCGATCGCGACGATCGGAATGGCCTTCGTTCTGGCACGCATCACAACATATTCTGATGGACCCGTAAACACCAAATCAACCTGATTAAGCTGAAGTGCAGAAGCAGCAGCAATGTAGCTTTCTACAGGAAAAAACTCAATTTTCTTCTCTAAGATTTCCTCTAGGAGAGTCTGCAAGGCTCCATAGTCTTTCTGCAAATCCTCAAGTCCTTTCACATCTGATACTGCAAAGCGCAGTTTCTCCGGTTGGCTGATCGTTTTTAGCGTTGAGGTTTGCTTCGTTGAGGTGCGCGTGGCGGTCGTACAACCAGCAACAGCTAATAAGCTAGTGCAGAGGAAATGACGACGTTTCATAGTTTTGGCCGCTCCAATACTCCATAAAAGTACCCAAACTTTGCGTTTGATTAGCAACGGGACGGCTGAAAGAAGTGGAAACGAAACTGGCGTAAGTTCATCTATCAGCACTCAAACCTCATCAGCCGAGACGTTTCTAAACGCAGATAATGATGCTCTAGAAACGTCTCGGCTGATGAGATTCTTCCCCTCGCCGCTGGAAGTAATCAACAGTATCCTCTCGCTACCTTTACACCAGAAACAGTCAAAAGCCAGACAGTTTGAGCCATTAAGTATCTAGTTGAGCCAACGGCTGAAAGCTTTTATTTATAAGCTTTCTAGCCTTAGTGACCGAAATTTCTTCATTACTATACCAAGGCGAAGCTGGAAGGGAGGGCGATTGATTGCAAAACTTTTGTTAGTTACGGCTGAAACAATGTATACGACCCGTTAATGGGACAATCGCAGGTCAAGGCACCTGAAAGCGCCGCTGTTCCTGTTGATGGAAGGTGCTGCCCATCCTGAGAGGATCAAAATGAGTACGACTAGGGCGTGTTTTAAAACTACAGGCACATCATGATAGAGGCTAGAGTCAGCATGGCAAGGTAGTTTTCAGCTTTTTTCTCATAGCGCGTTGCAATGCGACGGTTTTGCTTCAAGCGATTGAAACAGCGCTCCACCTGATTCCGTTGACGATAGACAGACTTGT